>JAAVFV010000048.1 GCA_014800525.1 Bacteroidales bacterium
CAGTGCTTTGAGTGCGCCTATATCCGATACTCTATCGAAATGGAAACTGCTTAAAAATGGCATTCCAACCAATGGCGCAGCCATGCTTTTCTCTGATAATGTTTGTGAATACGACAACTTCAAGATAAAGATGGCTCGTTTCTTAGGGACAGATAAGAATGAGTTTATCGATGAGATGCGTGTCGAGGGGAATTTCTTCGACTTGCTTGATGCAGGATTGGCGTTCTGTTTCAAACACCTCAATCTCAGCGGCAAAATCACCAACCGTAGTCTTCAACGCGAAGAGCGTCTTGAAATTCCTTACAAGGCACTGAGAGAAGCCATCATCAACTCGCTCTGCCACCGTCAGTGGGAGAAATATAATCTGTTCAATAGCATCGCCATCTATGATGACCGCGTAGAAATCGGCAATCCCGGTATCTTTCCTTCTCAGATTACACCCGAAAATATCAAGGAGCCTCACGACTCATACCCTTATAATGTCAAGATGGCAGAAGCACTCTACCGTTCTATGTGGTTGGAGAATTGGGGTTCGGGAGCAAAGCGCATAATCGAAGCTTGTCAGGAACAAGGCGTAGAAGAACCCACATGGCGTTGGGACGGAGGCTTTGTCTACGTCACCTTCAAGCGACCGATCAAGCAAGAGGATGAACCGCTCAACCACCGACCAAGTACCGACGAAGTACCCCCTAAATTCGCTCCAACTTCGCCTCAAGCTCGCCCTAAGTTCGCCCCAACTTCGCCCCAAGTTATACAACTTGTTCAAGTAATGGGAGATCAAAATTATTCAATAAGGGAATTAACTGAGCTGTGTGGTTATGCAGACCCAAAGCACTTTAGGGAAGGCTACATCAAACCGGCATTGGCAGAAAAGGCCATTGAACGCCTGTATGCCGATCAGCCCAATCATCCCAAGCAAAAATATCGTCTGACAGAGGGTGCAAAGGAATGGAAAAAGAGACTAAACAATAAGTAATAAGTTCTCCATATTACTCTCATAAAGGAATGAAAATAGAATATATTAATCCTCAAATAAGAGAATATACAACGATTGATGATTTACTTAAAAATCGTAATCGAGCCCATTCGTCTGTTTTTGAAGACAACCACTTATCTATTGATGACTTACTTGACAAAAACTTTATCTGTATAGTTGGAGAACCCGGTATCGGTAAAAGTAGACTCATTGAAGAGATTCTACATAAGTTACCAAAAAATTCACATCATTGTCATGCCTCATCCTTTAACCCAAAGAAATTGACGAGTTCACCCGAATATTGTCTGATTGATGCCTTAGATGAAGTCGATGACTCCTTATTTGTGTCTACATTAAAGGAAATTATTGAATATCAAAAAAATCACCTTGAAATAAAAATCATATTTTCTTGTAGGAAACACTATTTATCTTCGTATGCAAATCACTTTGCAAGCATTCGTTCTTTAACATTTATTGAATTGTGCAGATTAAATTACCAAGAAGTAAATGAGGTTATTAGCAGATTTTGCTCCCTAGCAACCCAAAAAAGTATAGAAAGAAGCTCCAAATTAAAGGAACTATTGTCTATACCTCGTTACCTCGTTTTTCTTCTAGAGAATGAGGATAAGAAAGGTGAATGTCAAAATATCGGAGATCTATTTGAATACATAATAGACGAGTCCATATCAAAAGCCATTGTTGGAAGGAATGGTGAAAAAGATCTTGCCAGAAATAGAAACACGATTATCCTTGTTAAACGTACATTAGAAAAGGTTGCCTTAGTGATGGAAATCGGCAGACGCGACTCTATATCAAAGGATGAGCTCTATACAATACTTGATGGATTAAAAGGCAACATGGCACAGATGCTTTTGGCAAATTTTGATTTATTATTCTTTGAGAATCGTATCCTGAAATATACTAATGATAAGCTACAATTCAATAATAGTGAAATCCAGGAATATTTAGCTGCCAAAGAACTATGCCGACAGAGTAATATCGAGAGTATGCTATACGATGTTGCCGTTCATCAAGATTTAAAACATATCTATCCCAACTGGTTTGATGTTATACCTCATATCTCTTATTCTCCTGATGGCGCAACAACATTAATTAGTATAATTAAGCTAATCATTGGATATGAAACCTATCTTGAAAATGAGACGTTTGAATCACTTCTTAGATACGTTGATCCATCTGTTCTTTCACTTCAGGAAAAACAGGATTTCTTCCTATTGCTTCTGGAGCATTATACACGAGTCCCTTCGTATATTCGTTGGGGAAGTAATGTATACAATCTCATAAGGCACTGTTTCACTCCAAATTGTGCCCCACAATTAATTCGCTCATACGAATCGCTGACAATTATTCAACTTCAGAATATTCATACTGTATTAGAGGCTATTACAGAGTCTAATGAACTTGAATTTTCAGTGATTAATCACTGGACAAAAGCTGCAAATTTCTTTATAAATAAAGAGGATGAGTATAAGTTAATAGCATTGGGGTTATTCAGTGTTGTCAAAGCAAAAAGTAATCTCATTTCTCTTTCGGAAAAATTCAATGAGTTCAGTAAGGAAGTAAAAGAAAGATACTGTAATGTAACCAGTAAGGAACTTGCCAATAAGAAAGTTATAGATTGTTGGATAGAGGAATGTTATATTGGGAATCCGTATGGGATACAGGCCGTTTTACGCATTAGGGATCAAAATACAATGTACTATGCATATAAGTGTATTTTGGACACAAATAAATTGGATACATTCTTTTCTCCCAAAGGAGCTCTATTTATTATGTATGAGTATGACCTAATACAACAATATGGAATCGCCCAACAAGGATCTGAGAATCTAAGGTTCCTCTTGACAAATATTATTGCCGGATACGTCAACTCTCAGTCGAATAGCCATAGTTACAACAAAATCGTTCAAGGCATAATAAAAGATATACTACTGAACGAAGAAACCGGCAAACGATTCGTCAAATTAATCGAACATGAGTGGGAGGTCGAATACTTATTAAGCCATTTTGATACTGAAATAATAGATGTCGAACTTATAGATGGTGTAGATAAACTATTACATTCTTGTGGTTTTAATGATTGGAGAATAGATGCTATCCTCCAAAATTTAACATACCGGATATTCACTGATCATAATAAAAAAGATTCTATAGCGGGCTACATTAATCGCTACAATGAAACTTTTCAAAGATGGGAGAAAAACTCAGAAGGAATAAAACATGATTCGGAAACTCCAAAGTTTGTCATGGCGTATCAGGCTCTTTCAGATTCAGAGGTCCCAATCTCTAATAAATACCACGCTGCCGAGATTTTGTCTAAAAATACAGATTTTCTAAAGCAGCAAGACTTACAGCCTTTTGTTAATATAGTTTCTTCTTTCATGGAAGATATAGATCTGGATAAAGAATCAATTAATAAAACATCAGAAAACTCCTTTAGTATTACCTGTGGATTAGTACTACTCCCGACTTTTATCTTTGCTCTTTATCAATTGAGACAAACCGATATTTTAATTAAGCATAGGATGACGATAGCAAGGACTTTGCCATTGGCATGCTGGCATACAAATGATAAGGTAACCACAAAGGCTGCGTATAATAATATCATAGGAACACTAAACGAGAAAGAAAAAGAGGAACTGATTAATTGGTGGAAATCCCGAAAAGATGATCTTTTCAATTGTAGTACTGAGGATGTTATAATTAGTATTTCTGACTATGGAATAGAGATGTTAGCATACAAGTTAGAAGAGTATATTCAATCTTATATTGAGCATCCCGATATTCATCATTTTATCCCAGCAAAAGCTTCGTTGGAGTTAATAGCAAAAGGACATTGCAATTGGAATTTAGATAAATATAGAGTACTCTTCAATTCTTTGAAAGAGGAAGATTTAAATGATTATCATGGCATTAATGAAATAAAACTTGAATGTAATGCCATAATGATTGAAAAATACCAAGATAGAGAGGCAATCCAATGGCGATATGAATATTTAAGAAATCATATCTTTAAGTCTGTAGAACATAACTCTGGATATTTTCGTCCTATCTCAGAAAAAGAAGTTGAGGTTACCAGCTCTAATCCATATATGTTTAGGTGCTTCATGAGTATTACAGATAATCCTTATCTGAATAACATGATGAAAGACTTGTTTGAGTTTGGGCTTTCTTTGTGCAAAGACAAAGACACAAGGGAGTACTCAAACTATCTGCTTAGACAGATATATTTCTATTTCATTTCAACTGGATCTCTTAGCGATCTCAAACACCTAAGAAAATTAATCGAGAAGTCAGATGGAAACACGATACCGTTTTACATTTCTGAACTCATGAATCAATCTGAATTTTTATTTTTAAATCAAAATAAAACTTCAATTTCTAAAGCACTCCATCTCTACAATAAATGTCTTGAAGAAACATATTTGGAAATTAGGAATGATGGTGATCTGTGTCGATACTTTGATAAAATCTATTATGAAGTTCAACGTGAAATCCAAGATGTTGGTATATACTCCTTATTGCAATCTAAAGATTTGAGTGAAGATTTCATCCAAAGAGAGCTTAAAAACACTATTATTAACGTAGGATGCAAAATGGGTCTGCATCTACGGCTAGATCACGAAGTTACTCTTCAAGACAATAAGCGAACCGACTTATTGTTATGGTATGGTATGTGTAAACCAATAATGATAGAGCTCAAACTACTTAATAATAAAGAGATACAAAATTTAGATGATCGTAAAGAGTATAAGAATAAATTCATCCAATATATTGAGGCAACGCAACCGTGTATATCAGTATTTTGGGTATTTGATGTTCATAAAGAAAGGAGTAACCCCGATAGATTTAAAGATTTACAAACCGAGTACTTAGATTTATCCAATACACGGGTTATACTTACTGACTGTAAGTGTAGAACTACAAAGAAAACAAAAAGGTAATATAGTCCCAAGAATAGAGATAATATTGACCGCTATTGGATGGTATAACGCACAGTTTATCAATAAGCCAAAAACATCTACTTAACAATATTATCACAATAAAAACGTTATATTTGTAGATGGCAAGTGAGGGAACTTGTGAGCAACGGTAGGGACGATTCCGATTAGTTTCGGCAGAGCATAGCTATGAAAAGCGATGCAATGTGCCGTAGGAGCGAATGTTGGAGTTACTGAAAGACGTTTAGATAAAGAATTGATTTTTAGGATATAATAAAAGTGGAGTTTCCCAAGTGGGACCACTCCTTAGAAATCAAGCAGTTACGACAACAATCGCAGCTGCTTTTTCTTTTACTTTGAACCCAGATCTGAACACAACTCCGCCCATCTCATTTCAGGTCCCTATGGCATATACCTGTGTGTGTTCATGTCCATGTGTTCAAATTTTCTGTTCAAACCATAGCAGAGGATTTGGAAATCGACGAGTTTCTCCTAAAACAAACAATGACGAATCAAAAGAAAATAACAGGAGAGAGTGCTTTTCTTTTGTCCGGCCATATACCAGCCATTTATATAGGTTTAACCGGGCATATAAAGCCCGAACCAAACCAAAATCAGAAATATCGGGAAATATTGTCTTGACTATTAGAACCGATATTGAATAGAGGCGAGTATGCTACGCGGGCGTATCCGGAAGTGGTGCTCGGAGCGTGAGAGTGTACCGTAGTTGACGTACTCGTAGCTACGCCGGTTGAGCGCATTGTTGGCGGTGAGCGACAGACGGACTTTGTTGTTGAGCCTCCATACAGCAGAGGCATCAAGAAGTACGAGGTTAGCGGTGTTACCTTCCGGGAAACGGGTCAGGAAATGCTCTGCTCCGACAGTGAATTGTACAATATCGTTTGGGATTATGGTGGTAAAGATATTTTGCCGGAATGTATGGTAATCGTTTGCTTCGCTGTCAATTTTTAGCTTTGAGAATCCATAGCTTGCCTCATAGTTTACGGAAAGCCATTTTGTCAGACTTCCCTTGAAGTATGGCTTTACGCCTGCGTTGTTCTGGTGATAGGTAATCACGACATTGTCACGCATGGATGATGCTGACGATATGGAGGCATCCACATCACATCCTACCACCATCTTGCTGTGACCGAGTCCTTTGCTGAAACCGACCTTGGCATACAACAAGTCGCTGTTGTTCAGCCTGTCGGTGTATGTGGAGACTATGAAGTCTCCGATAAACAACTGGTTTGACATTATTGAGCTTCGGCTATGGTTGTAGGAAGCGGAGAGATTGAAAAACAGTGATTTCAGCGGGTTGCGGTAACGGTAAGAAAGTGATGCCGACATATTCTGTGAATATTTGTCAGGATTCTCGGCAATGAAAAGATTGCGGTAGTCTGAAAGCACGGGTGCGGAGATGTTAAGATAGGGTTGCGGAGAACCGAGGCTATAGGTTATTGAACCGGAAATATCTGATTTTGCTGTCAATTGCCGCTTGACATATAGACGTGGAGAAGCATTGATATAATCATGCTGACCTGTCACGGAGTAATGTAGCCATTTCAAAGGCACAGTAAGCGAAGCACGCCAGCCGTTACGCTCATAATCAATCTGCGGAGTGGCATAAAGATTGGAAAGGAATGCCTCTTGTACTCCGGCATTGTCAAATTCTCCAAGTCCGAAAAGGGTGCTGTTCATCCGGTGATAATTGAGATCAAGTCCGCCTGAAACATAATATTTCCAGAATCGTGTCATCTTTCCGAATTTGGTTTCCGTGGTGCTTCTGAAATCTGTGGTGCCGATGCTCTGCACCGCATCTTCGTCATCTACCACTAACAATCGGTCAGGACGATACACGAATGTGTTGCGAGAGATAAGAGTGAAGAGTTTTTTCTCATTACGCTTCACAAGTTTCAGGTCGTTATTAGCGGAAAAACTCTTGCGATTAACACGTTGGTTGAGGTCAAACGAGCCTGTTATTGTTGAGTTTGATTTATTCCAAAGCCCGGCGACTGAGAATTTTTCCTTTAGGAAATAGCCGCGTTTGTTTGTCTGGCTATAGAACTGCGCCGATAGATCATGCGTCTGCGTACGCTGTGAATTGTTCTGAACGAACTGAGGAATCTGCGAACTGAAATAATCAGTAGTCACGCCTGAATTATAATCAAGACGGTCGCCTATATAATTGAGGGTGAGACGCATCGAAGTGTCGCCCTTCTTCCATGCAGTTATAGCGTTTGCGAGCCATGATAGGTTGTCGCGTGTGCGCTTCTCCGTCAAAGGTGCATTTACAATATCGGCAGAGATATACTCCGGCCAGAGGATGGAAGTATAATCTGAAGAAAACATATCGTCGAAATCGTGTTCCTGTATCTCATTGGCAGGATTCCAGCCGGTATTGTCGGCTTTGAGAGTGATGATGTTCTGTGTCTTCGGCCCGATACGCATTGTGTAGAGCGAGCCGTCATAAAGGAGCGGCTGCACTCCGGTGGCTGCCTGAGCCACTCCTACCCATCGGCTACGGGCATCCTCTTTCAGTTTAAGGTTGATACCAGCCTCCTCGGGAAATTCAATCCCTTCAAGAGCCTTGACCGGCTGATGGTTCTCCATCACCTCCACCGAAGCCACGTCCTTATGTGAGATGTTGTTGGTCGCAAGTCCGTATTGCCCTCCTATGAAGTCGTTGCCGTCAAGATAGAACTTGTTGATGGGCTTCCCCTGATACTTTATTGTTCCGTCTTCTTCCACCTTAATGCCGGGTAATCGTTTGATGACATCAATAATGGCATTGTCCTTTGTATCGGCATATTTGGCGACATTGAACACCAATGTATCACCTTTGGCATATATGTCGGGGGCCTCTATTATCACGTCATTGAGTTGCGTGTCTTTAGGTCTGAGACGTACACAAGAAAAGTCTGCTGTTATGGGTAGAGACGCAGATTCGTAACCCATGAAGCGGAATGATACTGAGTCGGCTCCCTCTTTCGGGTTGATTACAAAGCGGCCCTCTTTATCTGTAGATGTAAACGCCCCTTTCGATTTCACGATACATCCGACTACCGGCTCATCCGTGTCAGCGTCAACAACTCTGCCACGCAATTCTCCCGGGTCTGCTGCCGAAGCCGACAGCAGATCGAGGAGGACGCAAAGTATGAAAAAACTGTATCTGTTCATTTTTTCCAATCAAGTTCAAGGTAGTCGTATGAAAGCTCTATCGGATCGTAGGCACCGGCCTGTGGGTTGCCATTGGCGTCGAGAACCGTTACATGCTCACCGGTTGTTGCTTCGTAATAAGCGTAAGGGTTCGTATCCCACTGGTGTTTGGTGTCGTAATATCCCTTACGGTCAGTTTTATTGAACGGCACCTTGTAAATGGTGATGGGCCGGTCGGCTTTCGACTTGATGCCGATACACTCAAATGTGTAATGGCCATTTTCATCAGAAGCTTTCATAATGAGGCCGGGGAGACCGTGCAGTTTCCACGGTCCGTCCATCAATGGAATATCTTCGGTGTAGAACACCGTCCATTCGCGTCCACGGAATTTGCATCGTGCACTCTGACATTCGTAGCCGAGTACAGTGGTTACCGAATCTGTCAGTTCCCAATTCAACTGAGGGATATCTTCGTCGTAGCGGAACCAATCCATGCATATTTTCTCAGTATGGGTGAGACGACCGGCGGGATAGTTCTTAAAGATGGTCATGAACTCACCTGTACTGAGTTTGCCCTCTATGGCAGCGTCTGCAATCTGCTCCTGAGTGGAGCGCATAAGGATAGAATCTACCGTAAGGTTCTTGTAGCTTGAGAACTTTGAGAGACCGTCCGGACCGATCTGGAGCAGCATGTTGTCGATGTCGTAGTTCTCAGAGAGTGATTCGGTGGTGTCCACGCAGCAGCGGTAGTCATAGACAAACTCCATGCTTTCAGGAGCGAGAGTCTCGGTCTCAGGTACAGTAGCCTGAAAAATGCTGAGTTGACGACGAAGTATTTTGCCGGAGGCGATTGATGCAGTGACTGCCACAATGGCGAGAATCAAAAATGTTTTTTTCATATTGTTTGAGTTTGTGTAGTTTCTAATTGACTCCGCAAAGTTAGCCTGGCTTCAGTCGTTACGACGAAAATAATTATTACTCAAACATTAAGGAATTATTACTAAATTATTACTATCTGGCAAATAGGCTTATAAAGAGCCTTCGTGACCGACGATAATTTTGTAATTTTGCATCATGGAAAAACGGATAAAGACCCTATATGTTGTCACCATTATCGCGATTATTGCCTTCCTCGGAATGCAGGCCTATTGGCTGTATGGCAGATATGAATTTTCGCTACTTGAATATGAACACCATACGGAAGCTGTTATTTCTGATGCTATAGTCGGGTATAATAAGGAAAGGGACAAAAAAAGAACCTGCGACATCAGTACGTCTTATAGCATGAGCCATGGTGTCGACTCTACCGGAAATACGTCACGGAAGGTAACAGTATCATCTTCGTTTAACGGACGAAAACTATTAGGCATTGAGGAAGAACGCAATCTGACAGATGAGGAAATAGAACGACTGGCAGAGATCGTTTCAGACAGCCTTCAACGGATTGAGGAGAGAAAAATATCTATGGACGCATCGACGGCACCATCCGATGGCGCCGCATGGGCAGCGATGCGGAATTTCGAATTGGAAGTTCAATCCCCATTTACAGTTCAAGGTCTCGACTCGCTATTGCAGAAAGAAAATATCAAAGCCGAAATCTCGTTGACAACAACCGACAGCATTATGTGGAAACCGGCAATGTACGGTCATAAATCTTTTGTCAACCCGCATTTTCAGGTTATCAGTCCATATTCGGAACTTGAGCACAAAGCTGTTATAATCGATTGCAAGATTCCTACTGCCGACGTTGTCAGAGAGATGGGGTGGACTCTTGTACTTGCTTTCGTATTATCAATATTCCTCATCCTTTGCCTTATATGGCAAATCACGACAATTGTCAAGTTATCACGCCTTGACAAAATGCGCAATAGCTTCATAACTACAATGATTCATGAATTGAAGCGCCCGATATCCACTTTGAAGATGTGCATATCGGGTTTGGATAATAAGCAAATGATGAATGATCCTGAAATACGAATGGAATTATTGTCGGAGACGCGAATGGCACTCGACAATCTCTCTGCCTATTTCTCTAAGTTACGCGACATCACTTTTAACAATGTCGAGCAGATTCCCTTGAATATCCAAAGCGTAAACTTACATGACTTATTTGACATAGTGACTGACTCTACAGCCCGGCCCTCCGGAAAGGAAGTGGTTATTCATAACGAGATCCCCTCTGAAGTAGTAGTGTCTGCAGACTGCTCACACCTTTATAATATTTTTAATAATCTTGTTGAGAATGCCATTAAATACTCAGGGGATTCAGTGGAAATCAGAGCTTCTGCAAGCGTAGAAAAAGGAGATACAGAGCTTCGCATCAGCGATACCGGAAATGGCATACCGTCAGGCGACCTGAAGCATATATTCCAGCGGTTCTATCGCGGAAAGGCATCCGTCGGAGAGCAACCAGGCATGGGACTCGGTCTGGCGTACGTGAAGTTGCTTGTTGATGCCCATGGAGGCGAAATCTCCGTAGAAAGCACTGAAGGACAAGGTACAAGTTTTACAATAAAATTCCCGCAGTAATGAATGCTATCAAGATACTCCTTGTCGATGACGACCTCAAAAACTCGATGCTTCTCAAACGATTCATCGAAACAGAAGGTTACGAAGTAATCTACGCCAACAACGGAAAGGTGGGATTGGAAATGTATCGTGAAATACGTCCGGATCTTATACTGCTTGACATTAACATGCCGGAACTCGATGGCTTCGAGATGGCGAGGATTATACGTGAGAATGATAAACGTGTGATTATATTCTTCCTGACCGACCGCACAGATAAGGTTGATCGTCTGCAGGGCTTTTCCCTGAAAGGGAATGATTATATCCCCAAGCCTTTCTATCCCGAAGAACTGATTGCCAAGATTAACGAGCGGTTTGAGAGTATGACAGTGAATCAGGATGTGGAGTATCAGTTGGGAGATACTGTTTTCCGTCCAAACCTATCCTCGCTGACCTACAAGGATGGAACTCACTCGCTGTCGGTGCGTCAGACCGAAATTCTCCAGATGCTCGCTGAAAACCTCGGCAAACCGGTGGAACGCGACACAATTCTTGAAAAGATTTGGGGTGACGCAAGCTACTCTAACTCTCTTGCACTTAATGTGCAGATCACATATATCCGCCGACTTATTACAGACCCCTCCATCACTATAACATCCATCAAAAAGAAAGGATATATCCTGTCCGTTATCACTCAGTAAACCTTGTTTCGAGGCAGCTCGTACCCCGATGACAGCAACAGCGTTCCTTTCGTTTAATAACCCTATATTACCTTTCAAATGGATTATCGGCGGACAATCATTGCCGATTTTACGGAACTTTTCCGGAAATTCGGCATCAGTCCATACAGATGAGATTACCCCGGCTTCTTCCTGACGGTCGAGTACGGAATTTGCCTTATCAAAATACTCTTCCAAGATTGGATTCTCATTGAGCAATTTTTAAAATTTCATATATGATTTGCTAAATTTGCGTTATAAACATACTTCTCAAAATCTTTCAAAATCTTTAGCAGATCAGGCGTTAGCCTTTCCTCGCATTCCTTTGCTATCCATTCCGGTATCGGATAGACACACGCCGCGATCGAGCCGGCTATGCATGCCATTTTGAGCCGATTATATCTCCTGCTATGGCTCCTAACATAACTCAACTATTTTTCCGGGAGTTTTACATCAAATCCGGAAGAGAGGATTATGACAGACAGTAAATCGTCATCATCGGCTGTTCCCTCTCCCCATTTCACATCAACATATGGAGGGAATTTACCTATGAAATCTGCGAGCATATTAACTTCGTCCATACTTATAGGAGAATTTTTCGGAGAGAGAACCTTTATCAGCACTTTTCGGGAGGTGAAAATATCGCAAGTCTTCATCATTGGAGATGATAGAGCCATCTCTATCGCATCCCTGATCCTATTCGCTTTGTAACCTATACCGCTCTCAATAGCGAAAGTGCCGCTTTGCACGAGTGTGGATTTCAGATCATCTAAATCTATGTTAATTGCGCCATTCCCGTAAATGAGAGCCATCATATTTTGAATGGCATCTGCAATCCTGTCCTCCACAGGCACAAGGGAATCTACCAATTCGGCAGGAGAATATCCATCTTCAGGTAGATTAGTGAAATTCTCCTTATTAATAATTAATGATGCGTCAACTTCGCTTTTAAGCTCCATTGCTGTTTCCAATGCATGCATAATTTTCTTCTCACCCTCAAAAATACGTGGGGTGGTGACGAAAGCAGCCACAATTTTTCCGTTTTCTTTTGCCAATTTTGCGGCTTGCAAAGTTAAGCTGTCATCTTTCTTACTGCCTAAATCAGCAACGAGAATTACCAATTCTGCTTCTTGTATACTTTTTGCGTAAGGCAGATTTAGTTGGGATTCCTCCTCAACACCAAGTGTAGAGCTTCCTTCTACTTTATTTTTGCGAATTATTTGAATCGCGCCACGGCCTGTTTCTCCTATTCCGACCAGTAGGACTTTATTTGAGTCTGTGTTCATGGGTCTTGTTATTTTAAGATTTCTTTTTTATGTCTGTCAGATTATTATATCCCATGCTGAGGAATATCCTTTTATCCCCCAAAGAGCCGATCATAGGTCAATCCCTGGATTTATATTTCTCATGGCATAATTGATAACCACATGCCCGATGAAATAAACGGTACTCTTTTAAAAGGGACATCATTTTTTGTGGAGTTAAATTCAGTCGTTCATATATCGACTCAGCAACTTTTTCGTAGGCAGAAAGTCTTGAAGGCAACATATTGGGTGTTGGAAGCTCTTGAAAGCAACAATTCAATTCCCTTATGCCAGGATACTTTTCTTTATTTTGTCTGTAATAGTTTTCTATTCCAGGGCGGGTAAGATTGATTTGGGATTTATTCTTCACAAGAAATAGTTCCCTATCAATACCATTGCGGGTATAAACTTCTTCCTTTCTCCCATTTTTGAGTCTCACAATTACTTTGCCTCCATAAAGAACGTAAACATCTGTAATGTCATAGACAGTAATGCTACCATCTTTCAAAAGTATTTCCGTATCAAGGAGCATATCATCCTTCATATCACGGAAGTCTTTCTTAACCTCAGCCTTTTCTTTACTATAAGGTAAAAATTTTAGTTGGAAAAGTGCATTTAGATAAGGATTGGTTTGAAAAAATGCTCCTCCCTGACTATTAGTGTATTGTCCGTTCCATCTTGAATTAAGACTTTTTAGAAAATCCTTCTGAGAAAGATGGACTTCAACTTTATCACTATCTAATATATCTGCTATATATGCCATAATCTGATCCTAATTATTGTTTGAGTAACACACTAAAATTAATCGGTACTAACGAACAGTAATTTCCAGAGAATATCCTGAACCATAAAACTTGGTATTTTGAGCGTTTTGATATTGACAATCAGTCATATACGATAGTATCATCTTTCATGCTGCAGCCAAACACGTCAGAAATTCCTGTGTTCCAAGTGTTCCTTAATTTCGCGATTTACTCAGGAATTTAATATAAAACTCTATGTTTGTAAATCCATTCTGAATGGTCTTATACGCACACCCGGCATCCTTGCTGAGTTTACGCTTTAGTGGACTGAACCTCTTGATATAGTTCTCTCGTTTGCTTTCTGAGGGGAGAGCTCGGAGTACATCGAGGAATGACATAGGGTCAGAGACTAAGGATGGAAGCACTACATCCATCCGCTTGACCGAAGATAATATCTTCACTACATTTTTATAATCCATCCTATACTCAGTCACCATCCAATTTTTAAACGCCTCCTCATCGGGAAGACATGACGGTTTTTTCTTCAGATATTTTATGCAGGAGCTACCTGAAAGATCCACAATGAAGTCATGAAAAGCATATAGAACACGAAGATTTCTATTGAAATCCTTTGCATCCTTACTTAAATACTCGTAGGTTGCAATATAATCGTCCACCAGAGTGGGGGCTGCTTGTGGGAAGCGAGCAAAAATTTCTGTTATTTGGTTATCTAATTCACGTTGCAATTCATCGCATCTTGACTTCCATGAGTTTTCGGAAGGATCATCGCAATAGTTATCTAACTCTTCATCCAGATCAACTTCATCCGGATTTCCCGCTTCATCCGATTCATCGTCTTCATCTATGTCGAGGTAATCGACAGAATTTAAATCGAGGTCAGTCGTATCCGCTGTTTCTTCCTCCCATTCCTCATATAAGGGAATTTCCTCGTCAATGGAATCAAGGTTAAGATAGCTTCCGAGCATCTCGAATAGGTCATATCCGACATGGGAGGCCAAAGAGCCAGATATTTTTGTCAGCCTTCGGAGGTAATCTTTTGCCGGCCTCATTTTCAAATGCAGCTTCTCAATAAGCCATTTCTTAAATTGGGATTTGAGATAATACAATGTCATCACGGCAAGGTTAACATCATAATCATCCTCTTCAGATTCAAACGAACTCATATCCTCAATATCATCACCTGTATCCCGGTATGCAGATTGGCACTCGGTCTCCTCTTCCAAATCATATATTTTTCGAATGTCTGCCGTTTTTTCAACTTGCGAATTCTGAAGAGATTCATGGATATCGTTTTCAAAGTTATTTATCATGATTAGTTTTCATTACTATTTATACCCTGCAAATTTAGCCATTATATATAGAACTGACTGAAAACAAAGGTATCAACTTTTCGGGAAAACTATTAACTTTAATTGTAATAATGATTCGGTAAAACGATCCATCGTTCATTTCAAAAGCAGGCAGCCTGACGTATGGCATAGGCCGTTAGATTTACGATCAAATTATTCCCAACTTGAGCAAATACTTGGACAATCATTTGTTCAAGTTGAAGAATCTATTAATCAGAGTATTATAACCAAAAAAGATAGACTTGGACAAATACTTGAACAAATGTTTGTCCAAGTCTGGAATAAGTCGAAGTCAGCTCCTAATGTACCTCGTCTTTCACAAGCAACCATAGATTTACTTTGTCTATTAAAAAAATGACGAACTTGGAGCTAAGATTCTCAATTCAGCAGTAGGAATTGGAGAAACGTATGAACTTAAACGTAAAATTTTAATTCCTTTAATCAATTTAGGTTACGTAGAGATGACGGCACCCGATAAGCCGACAAGTGCAAAGCAGACCTATAAGCTTACATCAAGGGGAGAAGGATTATTTAATCCGGAGAGATTATGACGATTGACGACATAACAACTTTGATTGCTTCGGATGAGTCGCGCACTCTGGAGCTGAAGAAGACTACCGGCGAGCTGAAAGACGGTATGCATGCGGCGTGCGCTTTCCTGAATACTGATGGTGGTTGGCTGATTTTTGGTATTATAATCTGCTTAATAGTATCGCTATCTATGATGACCGCGTAGAAATTTAAAAAAAAAGCCATTTTTACAGTATTTTTCTTCTCTTGAGTTGGCGTATGCTTCTAAATGATATTATTCGAAATTGATTATCCTCAAAAATCCTCAATGAGAATATTCATTGTCGATATAATAACGATAGTATTGTGTAAATCATAAAATACTTCTTTAATTGACTTAAGTTTATAAAATTTTTATTATCTTTGTACTTGAATTATTGCCTTTTAGAAGATAAATAAGTCTCTTTTTTATTTTCTTTAAGATATGATAAGCGCTAAAGAATCTCGTAGAGTTTCGTCGGTCATTGGGACTGACGACCGCGAAGCGCACCCAAAATCG
>JAAVFV010000049.1 GCA_014800525.1 Bacteroidales bacterium
AGGTAGCAACCTCTCGGTTGGTACCGATGAGAGGGGCGGAAGCAGTCAAAAAGATCCGCAAAGGGGAATAAAAGAATGAAGAATATACCTAATTTTAACATTCGTAAATTAGTTTAAACAACTTCTATAGTTCAAATAGACCGATTTTTCAAAACTATTCGATTATTTTTTAGATTTATAAATATTTTTTAACTTTGCATAGAGAATGGTATACTCGATTTTACCCTGCTCATATTGATATTATAAAGTAAGATAATTTCAATTAGAAATCCGTGGATTTCTAACTTGATGCAGGGTGATTGGTAGGTATTAAGTAAGTATTCAAAATTAATAATCCATTCCCTCAATGCAAAGCGTTATGTTTTCCTCTAAAAAATATACTTCTAATCTAAGATGGATTGGGGTGTTCTTTGGTATCTCCTGCCGACTAACAGGGTTTTGCTCTGAATCATTCAGTCATTCTTTCGCTCCCGACTCTGTGAATTCAGCATCAATCGCTTCCGTAGCTCCCGGTATTTCATCTTCTGATACAGATTCCTTGGGAATCAAGGGTTATGATCTACAGGAAGTGGTGGTCACAGCCAAAAATGTTATCCGGAAAGGAAACCGTATTGAGTTATATCCCGATAAGCGTGACCGTCGGTTTGCTGCTGGTGGAGCCGATGTGCTTCATAACATGAATATTCCGGAAATAAGCATTAATCCTCAGAATGGATCCGTAACATACGCTGATGGTGAGGCCGTGTCGATGTTTATCGACTTTCAGCCTGCCTCCGCGCAACAGGTGGCTGATCTCCGCCCTCAGGATATTGAGCGCATCGATATCATCCGTTCTCCGGAAGACCCTCGGTTCCAAGGGGCCCGAGTAGTGGCAAACTATATTATGAAGAAATATGTTTATGGTGGATATTCCAAGGTGAACGCAACTCAGTTTGTTCCGCTTTTCAGTTCACAGTTGGGTTTATATTCAAAGTTCTCTTATAAGAAACTGACCTATGATGTGTCGGCGGGACTGGGCTTCATCAACCTCGGTGATCATTCCGGGAATTATTCTAAGGCTGATTATAATTTTGGAGACTACGAACTCATACGTGAGTCATTCACCTTGAGCAATCGCCAGCGAACCCTTATCCCAAGAGTGACCGCCAGAGCTATCTATTCCGCTCCGGGAATATCTATCTCCAATATGGTTGCCTTTAATTATTCACGCCTCAAACCCTACAATTCCACAAATGCAGTGGATTTTTCTTCCATATTTGATTCTACTACAAGTCACCAGGAACAGTCTAAATATAACCGGGGGGTGGTTTGGAATACCAACATGTATTTTCAACTTCGCCGTGGATGGTCGCTGAATGCGAATGCCGGAGTGAGCTGGGGTCATAATACGGATAATACATCATATACTCTTTCAGGTTATGAACCTATTCTGAATCTCATATCCGAAAATGCTATCGAGACATACGCAACCCTTAATTTCGGGAAAAGATTTGGCTCACATTCCCTGTCTTTGGCGGCAAACGGAGGATGGAACCGAAATAAATTAAATTATATCACCCCTATTGATAATCCTGTCTTCCATCGGGAAGGATTCGGAGGCCTGAGAGCCATGATGAATCTAAGCTTTAATAAATTCTCTGTCCGTCCTTCGGTGAGTCTTTATCTCAGCTCGGAGCGAGTGAATGAATTGCTGATGACCCGTTGGCGTCCAAAGGCATTCGTTCCTTTCTATATCCAGTTGTCAAACCAATCGTCGTTCTCGGGAAAGTTTGAATTTGCTGTCAACAGTCCCACTACCTCATTTTTTAGCCCGATTATAGTGCGGTCGAACGAGGTGGATGCCATACGCGGTAATGAATTCCTTAAAGATTCTCCCAATTATTTCACTAATCTGGCCTACAGCAACAATTTCGCCTCCTGGCTTTCTCTCTGGATTGGAGCCGATTATCATCGGGAGAACCGCACGGTGATTCCCATTTTTACTCCGGATTTTTCTTCCACAGGCGCTCCCCTGATGATAAGGGATGTCCGTAATGACGGGAGCAAGGGAGAGACCACATTCACTACCCGACTCTCGGGCCGTTATTTTCAAAATCGTCTGTCTGTTTCTCTCTCCGGCTCTGCAGTGTATTTTTCTCAGCGAGGCGAGACACGGCGAGTGAAATGGGCTCCGAGTGCCTGGGCTTCCGCATCGTGGTATATCGGTGATTTCCTATTCAGTGCCTACTTTAGTCCAAAACGAAAATATTACAGTGTGTGGGGTGATGGAATGATTCCGGTCTTCTGGTATGTAGGTGTCGGATATTCCTATCGTGATCTCTATGTGGATCTTCGATTCAATAATCCTTTCAGGAAATCCTATCTGAGTTCGGTGCAGACTATGACAACTCCCGACTATGCCTATATTCGGAATGTATATTCCCCCGGTGACCACCAGAATATCCGTCTTACCCTCACCTACTCTATCGGTTACGGCAAGAAGCTTAATCGACATGATGAAGTTGGAAAAATGGAAGGGGCCCAGTCAATTATTCTAAAATAGTCTGTCAAGTGCCCCGCTTAGACTCATCCGATAATATTCCTCAATACCCGGGTATTGAGGAATATTATCGGATGAGTCTTACTTTCACTATATTCCGGTATATGTTTTGGGATGGCTACTTATGCTGCTATCCGGGGAGATGGGAATAAGTTTCATGGCGATTCATTTAGAGGGTAGCCAAGATTTTATTAATTTTGCAATTTGAACGATATCTCCACACAGGAGATGTCGCCAACAGCAGCTGTTAAAATCAACAATTCATATGAATATATCCTATAAATGGCTTCAGCGATTCATCGATCCCAAGGAGGATCCGAAGAAACTGGCAGCCACCCTCACATCCTTAGGACTGGAATGCGATACAGTGGAAGAAGTCGAAACCATCCGCGGCGGCCTTCGCGGCATCGTAATCGGTAAGGTTCTTACTTGTGTAGATCATCCGGATTCCGATCATCTCCATATCACTACGGTGGATCTCGGCGGAGAGGCACCTGTGCAGATCGTATGCGGCGCACCGAATGTCGTTGCAGGTCAGACAGTGGTGGTGGCCACAGTCGGCACCACCCTTTATGATGGAGACAAGGAATTTCAGATTAAGAAATCAAAGATCCGCGGTCAGGAATCATTCGGTATGATATGTGCCGAAGATGAAATCGGCCTCGGCACCGACCATGCAGGTATCATGGTGCTCTCGGATGATGTCCGTCCCGGCACTCCCGCTTCTGAATACTTCAATGTGGAGAGCGATTGGATGCTTGAAGTGGAACTCACCCCAAACCGTGTTGACGCTGCCAGCCATTTAGGCACCGCTCGCGATATCAAGGCACGCATGTGGGCCGAACTCGAACAGGGTAAGGCGCATGGCGAATATCCTGAGGTGACAGTTCCTTCCGTTGAGAGCTTCTCTTCCGACCGTCCCGAAGGAGCGGTTTCCGTAAAAGTGGAAGACCGCGAGGGATGTCCACGATATTCGGGCGTCACTATCCGCGGTGTGGAAGTGAAGGAATCTCCCGAATGGCTCCGCAATCTGCTCTCGGCCACAGGTCAGCGACCGATTAACAATATCGTGGATATCACCAACTTTGTTCTCCTCGGTATCGGGCAGCCTCTCCATTGCTTCGACCTTGAGAAAGTGGCCGGAGAAGAGATTGTGGTTCGTACATGTCCGGCAGGAACAAAGTTCACTACCCTCGATGGAGTGGAGCACGAACTTCATGAATCAGACCTGATGATCTGCGATGCGGAGAAGCCGATGTGTATCGCCGGTGTATTCGGAGGACTGGATTCGGGTGTGACCGAAGCCACAAAGAGCGTATTCATCGAATCTGCATATTTCAATCCCACCCGTGTACGCCGCACGGCGCGCCGTCACGGACTCTCCACCGACGCTTCATTCCGCTATGAGCGCGGCACAGACCCCAATATCACCGTCTATGCGGCCAAGCTCGCTGCAGTGATGATCAAGGAACTTGCCGGCGGTGAGGTCTGTGGCGATGTTGAGGATATCTATCCGGATCCAATAAAGAAAGCGGAGATGGATTTCAAGATCTCCTACTGCAACCGCCTCATCGGGAAGCAACTCCCCAAAGAACTCATCATCTGCATTCTCAAGGCGCTTGAATTTGATGTCGAGACCGTGGATGAGGATACGCTCCATCTCCGTGTGCCGACCTACCGTGTGGATGTCTACCGTCCCTGCGATGTGGTGGAGGAGATACTGCGTGTATATGGCTACAATAATGTGGAGACCACAGGCTCGATGCACCTCAGCATGTCGCAGCGCACCGACACCGACCGCAGCAACGATCTCCAGCAATTGGTCAGCGAACAGTTGTCGGCTCAAGGTTTCAATGAGATTCTTAACAACTCCCTTTCGGCAGTGTCATACTATGAGGGTTCGGAAGAATACCCCGCAGAGAAGGGTGTGAAACTGATGAATCCGCTGAGCCAGGATCTGGCCATGCTGCGTCAGACACTCCTCTTCGGAGGGCTCGAATCCATCGCCCACAACATCAACCGTAAGGAGGCCGATCTGAAATTCTATGAATTCGGAAAGGTATATAGCTTTGATGCGTCAAAGGAAATCACTGCCGAGAAACCTCTGGCTCCTTTCTCAGAGACTGAGACACTCGGCATCTGGCTTACAGGCGACTTCATCAGCGGCGGCTGGAACCGTCAGAGCATCGAGACCTCTGTCTACGACCTTAAGGCGATAGTGCTCAATATCCTGCGCCGTGCCGGTATTCCGGAGTCATCGCTGAAGATGACACAGCGTAGCGGGGAGATCTTCTCCGCTGAATTGGAAATCAGCTTTAAGAGCGGAAAGGTGCTCGGACGTCTGGGCGTGATCAGAAGTGCCGTACTCAAGAAATTCGATATCAGCCAGGGTGTGGTGTATGCCGAACTCAACTGGGAGGCTCTCTGCCGCCAGGCTCACAAAACGGATGTGAAATATTCCGAGCTGCCCAAATCGCAGGCTGTGGAACGCGATCTCGCTCTGCTCGTGGATAAGAGTGTATCCTTCGCTCAGATTGAAGATATTATCCGCCGCTCCGAGCGCAAGCTTCTGCGCGATGTCCGTCTCTTCGATGTCTATGAAGGCAAGAATCTTCCGGAAGGTAAGAAGTCGTATGCCGTGAAGATGACCCTGCTTGATCCGGAGAAGACCCTTCAGGAGAAGCAGATCGATTCCTCTATGCAGCGTATCATCAAGGCGCTTCAGGATTTCGGTGCCGAACTCAGATAATAAAAAAGACCGATGGATGCGACTCGATAGCCGACATCCATCGTCACTTACTTAAGACTAAATATAAGAATAAATATAATGGGAAGAGCATTTGAATATCGTAAAGCCCGTAAGCTCAAACGCTGGGGAAATATGAGCCGAACTTTTACACGTATCGGTAAGGAAATCACTATGGCAGCCAAGTCAGGCGGCGGCGATCCGGATATGAATCCCCGTCTGCGTGTGCTCCTGCAGAACGCCAAGGCTGCCAACATGCCTAAGGATACTGTGGAGCGCGCCATCAAGAAAGCTACTGAGAAAGATGCCAGCGATTATAAGGAGATCGTATACGAGGGATATGGCCCGTTCGGTATCGCTATCGTTGTGGAGACCGCTACCGATAATAACCAGCGTACAGTGGCTAACGTGCGCAGCTATTTCAATAAATTCGGCGGTTCGCTCGGAACTCAGGGTTCCCTCTCATTCCTGTTCGATCATAAGAGCGTGTTCCATGTGAAGCCTAACGAGGCTGTGGATCATGATGAATTCGAACTCGAACTCATGGACTTCGAGGCCGAACTCGAAACCGATGAGGAAGAATGGCTCATCTATGGCGCGTTCGACCAGTTTGCAAATCTTCAGAAATTTCTTGAGGATAAGGGTATGGAGATCATTTCTGCTGAGTTTGAGCGTATCCCGACCGACTACAAGGAGGTCACTGCCGAACAGCGCGAACAACTCGACAAACTTCTCGATAAGTTTGAGGAAGACGAGGATGTGCAGAATGTATTCCACAACATTAAGGAAGACTGATCCTCTCGGGATAGTCTGATCCGACTTATGGCGGGGAAGCTGATCCCCCGTAAACATCAGGGAGCGGCTTTCATCAATGAAGGTCGCTCCCTGTCTTTTTATTATCTACTTACTCATCATCCTCTTACCTTCAAATCTATCATGCTTCAATATCTCGACTTCTTCAACAGCAGAGCCACTCTGCGTAATTATTCAGCCACAAAGGAAGTGTCAGACTCCACTCTTGAACAACTCCTCGAAGCAGCTTCGCATGCTCCGACCACGGGCAATATGCAGTTATATAGCGTGGTCGCAACTCGCGATCCCGAAATGAAGGCACGTCTGGCCCCACTCCATTTCAATCAGCCGGCGGCAACGGGATGCAACGTGATGCTTACTTTCTGCGCCGATTTCCGCCGTTTCGAAAGGTGGTGTGAGGAGCGTAATGCCAATCCCGGATTCCGTAATTTTCATTCATTTATCACCGCTCTGATTGATACGGCCCTTTTTGCTCAACAGTTTTGTACGCTTGCTGAGCTTAATGGAATAGGCAGTTGCTATCTCGGGACAGTCACCTACAATGCCGAGGCTATCGCTGAAGTACTGGATCTTCCCGACCGTGTGGTCCCCGTGATATGTCTCACCGTGGGTTATCCGGCAGAGGGTATCTCCTGGCCTGCCCCGTCCGACCGAATCCCTGTGGAAGGAATCCTCCATAAGGAAACCTATAAGGATTATTCTGCTGAGGATATCGACCATCTCTTCGGAGCTAAGGAAGCTCTGGAGGAGTCGAAGGGATTTGTGGAGCAGAATGGGAGGCAGACTCTTGCCCAGGTATTCACGGATATCCGCTATCCCGGCGC
This sequence comes from Bacteroidales bacterium, assembly GCA_014800525.1. Taxonomy (GTDB): domain Bacteria; phylum Bacteroidota; class Bacteroidia; order Bacteroidales; family Muribaculaceae; genus Lepagella. Next base: position 6,923 of record JAAVFV010000049.1, read on the forward strand.
AATGAATGAATCTGTATCGGCGGCCTTCGCTGCACTATTGAAAAAGAAGGGATACTGAGAATGAGATTCGACGGGGTTGCGTTCGCCAGAGAGGTGAAGGATATAGTGACTCGGATCCCGAAGGGGAAAGTGTTGAGCTATGGAGACGTGGCATGGCTTGCCGGAGCCCCCAATCATGCCCGGCAGGTTGGGAAAGTTCTGGCCATGATAGGTAAAGATTCCGAGACTCCCTGTCATAGGGTGGTCAATGCCTCGGGACGCTGTGCGCCCCACTGGCCTGCACAACACCAGCTCCTACACAGCGAGGGAGTGAGATTTCTATCCTCCGGAGCAGTCAATATGGCCCTCTGCCGCTGGCATCCCGAAGATGATCTGATATAGAAGTATCGACCACTTCATAATTATTGAATATGGAAATACAAATACAGGATATTGAACATCTTGGGCCGGCGGCCCGGAAATTTCTTGAGGCTTTGGGCCATCGGCGCCATGTGGCGTTTAATGCTCCGATGGGAGCCGGGAAAACCACCTTCATTGCTGCCATATGTCGTGAGTTAGGAATGGAGGATGAGGCCTCCAGCCCCACTTTCAGTATAATCAATGAATATCATCCCGCACCGGAAGCCAAGGATTCCAAAATGATCTATCATTTTGATTTCTATCGTATTGAAAGCCCGGAGGAAACCCTTGATTTAGGACTCGATGATTATTTCGATTCCGATTCACTCTGCCTGATGGAATGGCCGGAGAATGTGGCGGATTTCCTGCCTGAGGATGTGGTAGGGGTCTCGATCCGGGTTAATGACGATGGATCACGAACTATCGTAATCCCCGAGTAAAAGGGATATGTTCAGTAGTTCGTCTAAGTAGTTCGTCCTAAGTAGTTTCTGATCAATATGAGATATATTGAATTAGAGGAGGTGACCTCAACAAATAGCTGGATCTCGCAACATGAGGGAGAGCTTGACGATCTCACTCTTGTAAGCGCAGTGACCCAGACTGCCGGGCGCGGCCAGCGTGGGAATTCCTGGGAAGCGGCTCCGGGAGAGAACCTCACCTTTTCCGTACTTCATCGTCCGGCGGATTTCCCGGCCCGCGATCAGTTTGCGGTGAGTTGTGCGGTGAGTTGTGCGGTGGCCGATTATTTGGCTTCTCGTAATATAGAGGCAAAAGTGAAGTGGCCTAACGATGTCTATGTCGCAGACCGCAAGATTGCCGGAATTCTGATAGAGAATTCCTTGATGGGATCACTTCTAAGTCGCACTATCATCGGAATCGGCATAAATATCAACCAACGCAAATTTCTAAGTGATGCTCCGAATCCGGTATCTCTAAGTCAGTTGACAGGGAAGACTTATTCTTTGGCTGAGGAACGCATTTCTCTCGGGGAAACTCTCGAACTTCGTCTGCGTTCTATCTCATCGGCTGAAGGGAGGGAGAGGATTCACCGGGAGTTCACAACACGGATGTGGCGGGGAGACGGAAAGTTCTATCCATTCCGTGATGTGGCATCCGGCCGCACATACAGCGGCCGCATACAGGATGTCGCGCCTCAGGGATTTCTGACAGTAGAAGAGAGTCCCGCCACTCCCGGAGCTACCGTACAATCCCACCGGTATGCATTTAAGGAAGTGGAATTTCTACTATAGAGTCGGGGAATGTCGCTCTTTTTTTGTAATTTTGATTTCCCGTGATAGTAATATAACACCGGAGAACTGACTCTCTAACACTACCTACACATTATGGAAGAAAAGAAAAGTCCTATAAAGAAGGCTCTTGGCTATCTGATCCGCTGGGGTCTGCCTCTGGCATTGACTATCCTGCTGGTATGGTATATGTTCAGTAAGGTCCACTTCAGTCAGATGTGGGATATCCTCAGGCAAGGAGTGGATTATTGGTGGATTCTATGTGCAATGGGTATCAGTGTGCTATCTCATATCTGCCGTGCGGCGCGATGGCGTATTCAACTCCGGAGCCTCCATATCACTCCTCCCTTTATGGCTCTCTGCTGCTCGATATTCGGGTGTTATGCCCTCAATCTTGTCTTTCCACGACTCGGGGAGGTGTGGAGATGCACCTATATCGCACGCCGTCAGGATGCACCTATATCCACAGTGTTGGGCTCCATGGTGGCCGACCGTCTGTCGGACACTCTGATGGTATTGCTCCTCACCATACTCGCATTTATCGTTGCCGCTCCGGCTGTGGAGGCTTTTCTGGTGAAATATCCTGTAGGACGCGGGGTGGTCGATATTATTTCAGCATGGTGGTTCTGGGTCGGTGCGGCGGTTTGCTGCTTTGGTATCTGGGCCTTGTTTCATTATGGAAAGGGAAACCGTGTGATCGATAAAATACGCGAGCAATTGGCCCAACTTTGGAATGGCTTCGCAGATGTGACCCGTATGAAAGGGAAATGGTCTTTCCTCATCCTCACCTTCGCCATCTGGATCTGCTATTTCGTGCAGCTATATGTGGCTTTCTTTGCATTCGATTTCACCCGGGCACTTTGCTCGGAGTCGGGGCTTGCGTATGGTCTGGTGCCGTGTCTGGTGGCATTCGTACTCAGTTCTATCGGTATGGCAATTCCAAGCAACGGTGGCCTCGGCCCATGGAATATTGCCGTGATGTTCGGCCTGGCTATTTATGGAATATCTGAAGCGCAGGGCACAGCATTCTCCATGCTGCAATGGTCAGGACAGACGGTGATGCTTATCCTTCTGGGAATCTTTACCATGGTATACATTTCCATATCAAAAAATGATAAGTCAGACAAGAAGAATTGTTAGCAGCTACTTAAGAATTTACAGTATAATTACAGCATAATAGGATGAGTTTTTTAGAGGAAGACAATTCAAAAACCGATTATTTCGACGGACCCGATATTCCGGACCAGCCCAAGAAAAAAGAGGAGCCACGAGAACCGATCCTGAATCCGGATGATCCGGAGTATTGGTATCGTGATGAATCGGAATGGGATCATCTTAAGCCTGACCGCCCCCGACGCCTATGGCTTTGGGGCGCCCTGGCGGCCTTAACCTTGGCCATAGTCTGGATAATCTATATTATCGGCTTCGCTCCGGCAGTGCAGGAGGCTTCGATATGTGGATATGTGGAGCATATCGAGAAACGCGGCATGGTGTTCAAGACCTTTGAGGGAGTATTGCTTCCCTATAAGGAACTGAAAGATACCACCCGTGTCTATCGCCACGATTTCCTCTTTTCAGTGAAAGATCCGAAAGTGGCGGCCGATATGCGCCGGATGCAGTATGCCAACCGTCCGGTTCGCATTGAATACAATCGTTATCGAAGTGTGCTTCCATGGCGTGGAGATGGAAAGGTGCTGGTAATTTCGGTTGATTCGGTCGATCCCCGCAAAATTCTCCCACCCGAGTTTATGCCTGAAGTGCCCTGATCACTTCAATAATGTGATCATCATTCCGGTCTAATCATTAAGTAGCTCAATCCTGCCACTCATAGCATTACATATTAAATGTTTCATCGTATAGTCATATCATTGAGTGTGATGCTGATGACAATCCTAAGCCATGCAGCTGATCCGATACGACCGATGCTGAGAGATTCAGTTCTTACCTTGCCCGCAACGTTAAAGAGTATCGGGAGTTATGCCTATGCCGACAGGGAGGATATCCGGGAAATAGTGGTCGGAAGTGGTCTTATAATAGGAGAATATGCCTTCATAGGGTGTACGAATCTTAGAAAGGTATCTTTCTCCGGTCCGGTCACTCTCGAGGCCGGTGCGTTCCGTGATTGCATTCATCTCGAGGAAGTCTCAATTCCGGAGGGCCTGACCCAGCTCCCCTACGCTCTATTTTATGGATGTGAAGGCTTGAAACGAGTAAAACTTCCTCTCTCTCTTCGAAAGATAGGAGCTCATTGTTTTGCCTATAGCGGTCTTATGGAAATCACATTCCCGAATGAACTGCTTGAAATTTCATCCAACGCCTTCTCCCGCTGCGAGCATCTTCGTGAAATTGTGCTTCCCGGAAAGTTACGCCTTCTGGATTCATATGCATTCTCCGACTGCACCTCCTTGGAACTCATCACATTGCCCGGGAACAACAGACGTCTGGGCGAACTCATTCTCAGCGGTTGCCGGGCGCTTAAAGAGATCCGGGAGCCATCCCCGGGAGTGCCGGAATTCGAATGTGAGAGTTATTTGCTTGAACCGGATGAACCGGCCTATGATGAAATCCAACTTTTTGTACCTGCATTGTCTATAGAACGGTATCATCGGGCTCATGGCTGGCGTCTTTTCCGCCATATCCTCCCAATTTAGACCCTGATTTGCATCTCCAAAAGAATATTTATATATTTGTGGTTAAGTAGCTCACATCAATTAATTAATGTAAGCTACTTATTCTATTAGGCTCCATAACATAAAATCATTTGTAGGATGGGGCCTTAACATCTTTTTAATAGGGGGAAGAAAGGAAATCGGAATTTTTCATTAAATTTGTAGGTCAACCGTGAAGGTTGCTAACATACGACCTCAGAGTAATAAATTAAGAAACATATAAGTCAATATAAAAATGGGAAAAGTACTGATTATCGGCGCCGGAGGCGTCGGGACTGTTGTGGCACATAAATGTGCCCAAAACCCCGAAATCTTCAGCGAGATCGTGCTGGCTTCGCGCACAAAGTCGAAGTGTGACAAAATCGCTGAGAAGATCGGAGGAAATATCATAACCGATCAGGTAGACGCTGATTCTGTTGAACAGCTTGTAGAACTCTTCAACCGTCACCGCCCCGATATATGCATCAACGTTGCCCTCCCCTATCAGGACCTCACCATAATGGAAGCTTGTCTGCAGTGTGGGGTAAATTATCTCGACACCGCCAACTATGAGCCCAAGGATGAGGCCCATTTCGAATATAGCTGGCAGTGGGCTTACCGCGAGCGATTCGAGAAGGCCGGTCTGACCGCTATTCTCGGTTGCGGGTTCGACCCCGGTGTGTCAGCGGTCTTTGTAGCTTATGCTGCTAAACACCACTTCTCTGAGATGCGTTATCTTGATATCGTCGACTGCAATGCCGGAAATCACGGCAAAGCTTTCGCCACAAACTTCAATCCTGAGATCAACATCCGCGAAATCACCCAAAAGGGTAAATACTGGCAGGATGGGAAATGGGTTGAGACCGAAAACCTCGAAATTCATCAGCCTCTTACTTATCCTAATATCGGCGAACGCGAGTCTTACCTCCTCTATCATGAGGAGCTGGAAAGCTTGGTACAGAACTTCCCCTCCTTGCGTCGCGCACGTTTCTGGATGACATTCGGTCAGGAATACCTCACTCATCTGCGTGTGATACAGGATATCGGTATGGCCCGTATTGATCCTGTGATGTATGAGGGTCGGGAAATCGTACCGATCCAGTTCCTTAAGGCTGTGCTCCCCGATCCCGGTTCGCTTGGAGAGAACTATACCGGTGAGACCTCCATCGGCTGCCGTATCAGCGGTCTGGATAAGGAAGGAAAGGAATCCACCTACTACATCTATAATAACTGCTCACATGAGGCTGCCTATAAAGAGACAGGTGCTCAGGCCGTTAGCTACACCACCGGCGTACCGGCCATGGTTGGCGCCGCTATGTTCCTTACTGGCCAGTGGGTGATGCCCGGAGTTCACAATGTGGAGGAATTCAATCCCGACCCGTTCCTTGAGAAACTTGCCGTCTCAGGTCTTCCCTGGAGTGTGATCATCGATGGTGATCTTGAATTTACCGTAGAATAATATCCCTTTAAATTATCACAAGCCCATGGTCCGGACATAATCCCGCTCCATGGGCTTGCCCATAAAAATCTACAGAAGTCAGACGACTTCATAACCTAAAGACCGACATGAAAACTAATCTGCTCCTTCTTATGAGCCTTTTGGGAGCGCAGACAGCATTTGCCGTCAAGGCTCCCGAAACGGGTGCCATATCCTCTGCAAATGGCTCTACTTATATCTCTACGCCTGCCGGAAGCGTGGAAATCACACCACTCTCCGCCGATATCTTCCGCATATCGCGTATTCCGGCCGGCACTTCCGAAATGGATTTTCCGAAATCGCAGTCAGCAGTGCTCTCTCCGGGTGGAGTCGAGACTTCATCCTTCATCACCAATGACAAATATACAGTCTCTACCCCGGGAACAATAATCAGTGTCGACCGCCGCACGGGAAAAGTGACATTCTCCAATGCCGAGGGCCAGGTTCTATTGGAAGAGGCCGGAGGCACCGATAATTCCGGAGCCGTCAAAACCATTTCTCTCATCGCTCCTCAAGGCACATCTTTCTATGGAGCCGGAGAACGTGGACATTCCCTCAAACTCAACGGTTCGAAACTCCCTATGTGGAATCGTCCCACATACGGATACGGTGCCGGCGATGAGCGTATCAACCAGATGAACATCACTATGCCGATGCTCGTAAGCGATAAGGCCTTCTCCCTTCTGTTCGACGACTATAACGAGGCCCTGCTGCAGGTGGGCGATACTATTCTATATTCCTCGGAAACCCCTAAACCGCTGTCATATTATTTCATCAACGGAAATGGTACTATGGCAGGAGCCGTGGTGAACTATACCAAGCTTACCGGACGCCAGAATCTCCCTCCCTTCTGGGCCTTGGGATATATCACCTCCAAGTATGGCTATAAGACCCAGCAGGAGGCTCTTGATGTGGTGAATACACTCAAAAAGGAAGGATATCCTGTGGATGGTATTATCTTCGACCTTTATTGGTATGGCACAGAGACCGATATGGGACGCCTTGAATGGAATAAAGAGCAATTCCCCGACCATAAAGCCATGCTTGATTCGCTTGCAGCCAAGGGAGTGAAGACTGTGCTGATCCATCAGCCCTATATCAATAAGAAGGGAGCCATAGATAATTATAACGAACTCAAGGCAAAGGGCCTCCTTACTGTGGATTCCGCCGGCCAGACTAATGATGTCACCACATGGGTCGGAGAAGCCGGAATGTTCGATATTTCCAATCCCGATACCCGCGAATGGCTCTGGAATCGACTCAAAGGTCTCACTGAGGAGGGTCTCGCCGGATGGTGGGGCGATCTTGGAGAGCCGGAGGTGCATCCTCTTACGATTGTTCATGCCAATGGCGAAAAGGCCTCGCAGTTCCACAATGTATATGGTAACGAATGGTCAAAGCTCGTATATGAGGGGTTGCGACGCGATTTCCCGGATATGCGCCCGTTGCTGCTTATGCGCGGTGGAACTTCAGGTCTGCAGCGATATTCTGTCTTCCCCTGGTCGGGCGATGTAGGCCGTAGCTGGGAAGGAATGCAGGCTCAGATACCGATCATGGTCAATTCCGGGCTGTCCGGGCTCGGTTATATGAGCAGTGATATCGGCGGCTTCGCAGTGGATCCCAAGAATCCCACCAACCCGGAGCTTTATGTGCGCTGGCTACAGATGGGAGCCTTCACTCCCGTGCTCCGTACTCATGCCCAGGAGATGCCTGAGCCATATCATTATCCCAAATATGAGGAGATTCTCAAGGAATATATAGCGATGCGCTATCAGTGGCTCCCTTATAATTATACTCTGGCCTATGAAAACGCAGCCAAGGGTCTGCCACTGGTCCGTCCGCTCAATTTCCATCCCAAGAGTTCTGATGCCCGATATTCGGATGTAAGAGATGAGTATATGTGGGGAGATGAAGTGCTTGTAGCACCGGTGATGAAAGCCGGAGCCAAGAGTCGCAAGGTGCTCTTCCCCGATGGGGAATGGATCAGCTGGCATAATGCAGCCCTGCGCTATCAGGGTGGAACAGAAGCCACTGTAAAAGCACCCCTCTCCGAACTTCCCCTCTTCGTAAAGGCCGGTAGCTTTATTCCGCAGTATATGCAGCCTATCGAGAATGTGGAGCAGTATGATCCGCGCTTCCTTACCGTGCGTTACTATCCTTCGGAGAAGCAGACAAAGTATGTGATGTTCGATGACAACCGTAAGTCGCCCGTATCCCTTGAAGAGAACGACTATCAGCTTATCACTTTCCATGGTCAGGCAGGAACCACTCAGACTGAAATCTCAATCTCCTCGGAGGGTAGTTATAAGGATATGCCGGAATTGAGGATGCTGACCATTCAGATTCCCGGTGTGGCACGTCCCTCAGCTGTAGCGCTCAATGGGGATGAAATGATGGAAGGGATGTCAATCAAGGCCATCCGTCAATATGGTTGGGCTTATGATGCGAAGGCTAAGACTCTCTCAATTCTTTTCCCTTACACCAACTCTCCCGCTAAAATAACAATCCTGAAATAAGCCCCTCACTACGGTAAGTATTCAAAATTAAACTTTACTTAATATAAAAGAGTCGCATCGAATGATGCGACTCTTTTTAGTATATTGGGATTGGATGATAGCAGTTTAGGATTCGTGCGGTTCCGTGTTTCCATTCGGAGCCTTATCACCCTGATTACGGCGCCGGGGATACCTTCTTCTTTTCTTCTTTGGGGGGTTCCCGTCTCCGGTCTGTGGGGCTTCCGCAGCTGCCGTCTCCGGCTTTGATTTGCCGTTAGAAGAAGTATTCCCTGTTTCGGGCTGTGGAGTCGGTCGATTATCAGCAGGTGAATTATCAGCCTTATCCGACGCCTTGGATTTCTGATGTCGGCGGCGAGGCTTCCGAGGCTTCTGGTCGCTGTCATGATCGGGGGTACCGGATGTGGGATCAGTCGGTGGAGTAGCGGTCTTTTTCTGAGTGCGGGATACGGACTGTCCTTCATCTTGAGGTTGGGAAGCCGATAGCTCCCTCTGCTGACGCCGGTCAGGACGTGGGCGACGTTGCGGACGTCGGGATCTACGATCACCCTGATCCGGGGCTGCGGCAACTCCATTTGATTCGGATGTCTTCTGCTCAGCCTCTGCCTGCTTCTGTCTCAGAGAATCAATGATAAGCTCAGCCACATAATCAGACGCCACATAATTCCCGAGTCGCCGCTGGAGATTACGATAACCCGAAATCTGCCAGTCGCGACGCGGTGAGGGCTGAAGAAGGGGTGTGAGTTCGCGGGCTATGGCATCTGCCGTACACTGATGCACAAGTAATTCGGGGACAATGTTATTGTTGACAATAAGATTAGGCAACGACACATACTTCACCTTCAATAGCTTCTCCATGATAAGATACGAGAGCTTCATACCATTGGCACGATATGCCACCACCTGCGGCGTACCTATCAGAGCCGTCTCGAGAGTGGCTGTTCCGGAAGTCACCACCGCTGCCGTGGAATATTTAAGCAGGGTGTGCGTACAATCGAATGCCACTTTCAGATTGGGATCCTGAGCCACTTCCCTATAGAATTTCTCAGGCACAGCCGGAGCGGCGGCCACCACATATTGAAATTCAGGGAAACGGCGCGCCGCCTCAATCATCAGAGGCAGATTATTTCGAATCTCCCCTTTACGCGATCCGGGGAGAAGGGCAATGATAGGCTTGTCATCATTAAGACCCTGACGCTCACGGAAATGTTTCACCGGAGGAATATGCTTCATACTATGAGCCACTTCCTGGACCGAGGGATTCCCGACATATGTCACCTCATAACCGTGCTTCTGATAGAATGGCACCTCGAATGGAAGAATCGAATAAAGCTTATCCACATATTTCTTAATCTTCTTTACCCGCCATTCTTTCCAGGCCCATACCTTGGGAGAAATGAAGTAATGCACCTGAATACCCAATTTCCTGGCATATGCCGCCAATTTCAGATTGAAACTGGGATAATCCACAAGAATCAAGGCATCAGGCCGATATTCCTTCAGGAGTTTCTTAGCCTGTCGGAGATTACGCCAGAGTGTGGGGAGTTTTCTTAACACCTCGCTGAAACCCATCACATTCATTCGGTCGTAATGCAATTCAGGATTCCTCCGGGCCTCGCGGCTCATGAGATCGCCCCCAAAAAACCGCACATCGAATTCCGGATCTTCAGCCTTTAAGGATTTTATGAGTTGGGAGGCATGAAGATCGCCTGAAGCCTCCCCGGCTATTATGACATATTTCATAAGTGTTTCAATAATTACGCGTTCCGGAGCGTTTTTAGGATATGAATAATACCCCTCATTTACGCCGCCCGCTTTCGCGGTTGCTTTTCGCTCCTCTTATCGGGCTTCTTGCCCTGATGATGGCTGCATGTATCTCCGATGCGGTGACTACCTCCTCGGCAGTACGCCTCGATTTTTCACGGGATACAGTGAGCTTTGACACCGTATTCACCGACCTCGGCACCCCCACAGCCCGGCTTATCGTCCGCAATCCGGATGCCAAGGGAGTGGTGATCAGTTCGATTTCTCTCGCCTCCGAATCTTCTTGCTTCAGCATCAATGTGGATGGCGCCAGCGGCCGGGTTTTTTCAAATGTAGAAATCATGGGTAAGGATTCGATTTTTGTATTTATCGAATGCCGTCTACCTGAAACCACCTCCGTGGAACCAACCCTTACTGAAGATCGCCTTGTCTTCACCACAAATGGTAACCGTCAGGAAGTGCTTCTCGAGGCATGGGGACAGAATGTGCGCCGCATGCGGGGACGCCGTATCTCTGCCGATGAACATATCGGTGCAGAACTCCCTGTGGTGGTGTTCGATTCATTAGTGGTCGATGCCGGAGCCACACTCTCAATCGAGCCCGGCACAAAGATGCTCTTCCACGATGGCGCCGAACTCATTGTCCATGGCCGTCTGAATGCCTGTGGCACAGCTGACCGGAAGATTAACTTCCGTGGAGATCGTCTTGACAATGTGCTGCCAAATATCGGCTACGACATTTTAGCCGGACAATGGAAGGGAGTCCGGTTGAGTGCCACATCCTTCAACAACCGTATCGAATTCGCCGACATACGGTCCACCTCCGATGGTCTCCGTATAGATTCATGCGCGGATGCATCTGCATTGCGCCTGTCGCTCCTCAATTCATGGCTGCATAATTCGCAGGGTTGCGCTCTGGAGGCAGCAAATGCTAAAATCGAAGCCACAGGTTGCGTATTCTCCGAAGCGGCAGATGCTGTGGTGAAACTCAGTGGAGGTGAGGCTCGCTTTTTACAATGCACCTTTGCCAACTATTATCTCTTCGCAGCTATTTCCAATCCTATCGTCACACTCACGGGACTCACTTCCTCCTCCGGAGAACCTCGGATGAAAGCTGAATTCCTAAATTCGATAATCTATGGTTTGGCAGCTGATTTGAATGTAGGCGATTTCTCCGATACAGATGTCTATTTCCGCAATGTCTCGTTCAAGGCTAAGGGGGAGGATGATGATCATTTCATCTCATGTCTGTGGGAATGCGATCCCTTGTTCCTGACCGATCGACCGCGATATTATTTCAATTATCATGTCGCGCCGGATTCTCCTGTAATCGGCAAAGGAAACCCCTCGTTCCTCTCAGGAGCGGCACTCCGCGACATGAACGGTGTCGACCGCCTCATTGATGGAGATCCTCTCCTCGGAGCCTATGCCCGACCGGAAAGTCCAACTGAATAAATTCCTTATCAGACGCCCGTTCACGCTATCAACGCTGATTCTAGTAGAATCGGGATTGCAAAGATAGTGAATTTTCTCCTAAAATACCTCAAAACCCCTCCCGGAGGCCTCATGATATGAATATAATACTTAATTTTGCAGTCTGAGTATGAAAACATTGTTTCTGACCCTTCTCATTCTTACCATCACCGGTTGCGGCGCATCCCGCAGCCAGCAGGCTGTCTCGACGGAAATCGTCTCCGATACTCCTTCTGATTCGGAATATCGGTTTGACGCTGATTCGGCATATAGCTATGTGGCTAAGCAAGTGGCCTTCGGACCGCGCGTTCCTAATTCTGAGGCTCATCGCAAAGCCGGAGACTGGATGGTAAGTGAACTCCGGCGTCATGGAGCGGAGGTGATTGAACAGTATGCCGACCTCAAGGCTTTTGACGGAACGATGATTCATGCACGCAATATATTCGGCCGTATTAACCCCGAGGCGTCCAACCGTATTCTTCTCCTTGCTCATTATGATTGCCGACCATGGGCCGATCAGGATCCGGATCCGCAGAAACGACATCAGCCCGTGGATGGTGCCAACGACGGGGCGAGCGGTGTGGGAGTGATCCTCGAGGTGGCACGTCAGCTGAAAGCCTCCGGCTCTAAAGCAGGTGTGGATTTTCTGTTTGTCGATGCCGAAGACTGGGGTACAGATGGCGATGATGAGAGTTGGGCTATGGGAGCCCGATATTTCGCTCAGAATCCTCCTGTGGAAGGATATCGCCCCGTGAAGGCCATATTGCTTGATATGGTGGGAGGAAAAGATGCGAGCTTCCCTCGGGAAGTATTCTCCATGCAGTATGCTCCCGATCTATCGATGGAGTTCAGTCAAGCTGCCAACCGCGCCGGCGTATCATCTCGATTCCCCGACACTCCCGGCGGTGCAATCACTGATGATCATCTCGAACTCCTCAAGGTCGGTATTCCTGCAATTGATATCATTGAGTTCAATCCCCGCTCAGGATTCAATCCAACCTGGCACACCACCTCCGACAATATGGAGAACATCTCGGCAGAAACTTTAGGAAGCGTCGGTAAGGCACTGATTTCCTTTATCTCCTCAAATTAAGGCTCCTCCCCGACTACTCAGATTATCCCCTCTACCTCGATTATCTCGACTAAAAAATAAATTAAGTAGTTGCTAAAAATTAATGAACACATAAAACGCGTTATTTTGGTGCAGATTTTGCCGCAGAAGGAAGGAGCATACTTTTGTATGCGACTGACTGATAAGGTAAAAGATGCCCAAAAGAACAAGTTTTAGGGTTCAAGATATTCCAACTACTTGAGAAACCTATATCGTTTAATTTTCAGTAACTACTTAATATAATGGATTTCATTGACGAACTTACCTGGCGCGGTATGATCCATACCATGATGCCCGGCACTGAAGATCAGCTCCGTAAGGAGATGACCACAGCATATCTCGGAATCGACCCCACGGCCGATTCCCTTCACATCGGCCACCTTTGCGGAGTGATGATGCTCCGCCATTTCCAGCGTTGCGGCCATAAGCCTCTGGCCCTTGTCGGTGGTGCCACCGGTATGATCGGCGATCCCTCCGGCAAATCCGCCGAGCGTAACCTCCTTGATGAGGCCACATTGCGTCATAATCAGGAAGCAATCAAGAAGCAGCTTGGTAAATTCCTCGATTTCGAAAGCGATGCCCCCAACCGTGCGGAGCTGGTGAATAATTACGACTGGACTAAAGATATCACCTTCCTCGATTTCGCCCGCGAAATCGGAAAGCATATCACTGTGAATTATATGATGGCTAAGGATAGCGTGCAGAAACGCCTCAATGGCGAGGCTCGCGATGGTCTCAGCTTCACGGAATTCACCTATCAGCTGCTTCAGGGTTTCGACTTCCTGCATCTTTACGAGGCAAAGAATTGTAAGCTTCAGTTGGGAGGCTCGGATCAATGGGGAAATATCACTACCGGTGCTGAGCTTATCCGCCGCAAGAACGGTGGTGAGGTGTTCGCCCTCACTTGTCCGCTGATCACTAAGACCGACGGTGGTAAGTTCGGCAAGACCGAAAGCGGTAACATCTGGCTTGACCCTAAATACACCTCTCCCTATAAATTCTATCAGTTCTGGCTCAATGTTTCTGATGCTGATGCCGAGAAATATCTTAAGATCTTTACCTCCCTTACCCGTGAAGAGATTGAGGCGCTTGTAGAGGAACATGCAAAGGATCCCGGTCAGCGTCCGATGCAGAAGCGTCTGGCCAAGGAAGTGACCGAGATGGTGCATAGTGTCAAGGATTACGAAGCTGCCGTGGAGGCTTCAAAGATTCTCTTCAGCAATCAGGCTGCGGATGCCTTGCGTTCAATCGATGAAAAGACACTTCTCGATGTCTTCGAGGGAGTGCCGATGTTCGAGGTATCGAAAGAGGAGATCGAAGCCGGTATTCCTGTGCTTGAATTGCTGGCTGTGAAGACCCCGATATTCCCATCCAAGGGTGAGGCCCGTAAGATGGTGCAAGGAAATGGTGTGAGCATCAACAAAGAAAAATTCGCAGATACTAACGGCGTGATTGACTCTGCCGCACTTCTCGGCGGCAAATACATTCACGTTCAGAAAGGAAAGAAAAACCATTATCTCATCAAAGCCGTCTGATTCACGACTCCCACCCATCAGCAAATATAATTAAGCATGTAATCATAAAATAAGGATTGTGATCCCAGGATCACAATCCTTATTTTCTTAGTATCCCTGAATAAAAATATGCCTCTGTAAGACCACTGTGTGATTTATCTGGGCACACAGCAGGACATCGGCATTATTCGAATGGAATCGCAGATGAGCACAGATGGACTTAACAGATTCCCACAGATTTTAGAGGCCGGAAGATCGATTAAAAAGTCAGCCACTATTGATAATAAATGACAATTATATTATCCATAATTTTTCCTATCAAGAAATTAATTTTTAAAATTTTATTTATTTTAACATATCGGGGGGGGGTAAATCAATATTTTAATATAAATTAGACGTAAAATTCTCTATAAGGTGGTAAATAAAACATTAACCTTAAATCTATATTACATGAAACAAAAATTCCCCTTGGGCATAAGAACCTTGAAGGTCCTTATTGCAGGCCTGACAACATTCGGATGGCATCCCGGATTGAAGGCACAAAACATCAATGTAGTCGGTAACAATCTTACGTACACTCTATCCAATGGAGAGGCTATCCTGAAGGGCTTCTATGATGACGAGGAGTCTACCCTGACCGTTCCGGATGCCATTACCTATGCCAATAAGAACTATCCTGTCACTATTATCAGCACAGGAGCCTTCGCATCTTGCCCTCTCACATCAGTGGAGCTTGGTAAGAATGTCAGAACCCTTGAACGTAGAGCCTTCAATAATAATCGTCAGCTCGTGAAGGTAACGTTCAATGAGAAACTTGATAGTATTGGCGAAGAGGTGTTCATGAATTGCGCCAAACTATCGGAAATCACATTTACCCCTGGTCTCAGAAGCATGGCGGGCAACTCTTTCAAAGGATGCAAGGAGCTGAAAAAAGTCACGGTAGCGGTCGGCAATCCTTATTTCACCACCCTCGATAATGCTGTGGTGAGCAAAAATATGGAGACGCTCGTAATGGTAAGTCCGGGTTTGGGAGTAGACTCTATATACACCGTGCCATCGGGTATCAGGAATCTTATTTCCGGGGTCTTTATGGAAGCTCCCTTCAAACAGGTTAATTTACCCGAGAGTCTCCAGTCAATAGGCGAAAGAGCTTTCTATAAAGCCAGCATCTATTCTCTTACTATTCCGGCAGGAGTGACATCAATCGGAGAGGGATTTGTGGCTGAAGCTCCGAAACTTAAGGATATTGTAATCGCAGTCGGAAATAATAATTTTGAAATTAAGGAAACCTTCTTTATTGATAAGAAAACCAATGTCCTTTTAGGCCTAACCACTCCTTTTAAAGGAACGGATCTTGTCATTCCTTCCGGTGTGAGCAAGGTCGGAGCATATATTTTTAATCAGGCACCGACAATCGTCAATGTGGAGATTCCTTCCTCAGTAAAAGAACTCGGGGAGCACGCTTTCTCAAGCTGTCCGATGCTTGAGACCGTGAAACTTAACGAAGGGATCGAGAAGATTGGAAAACTCTGTTTCTTCAACGAAGCTAAACTTACCACCATCAACTTCCCATCGACACTGAAAGTGTTGGATTATCAGTGTCTGGCAGCGAGCACGAAGCTGATATCTGCAAAATTGAATGAGGGTCTTGAGGTGCTTGATGAAGCTATATTCGCTTCATGCGATGGTCTTAAGGAGGTCTATCTGCCCAAATCTCTGAAGAAGTTCGGCTCCAATATGTTCAGCTTCGCAACTTCCCTTGAAAAGGTGGAACTGCCCGAATGGCTGGAAGAAATACCTGATGGTACGTGCAGCAACTGCAAGTCGCTCACGAGTATCGTTATCCCTAAAGGTGTGAAAAGAATCGGCCAATCCGCCTTTTATGGAGTTCCTATTACAGAAATCGACCTTCCAGAAGATCTTGAGACAATTGATTATATTGCCTTTTATCAGACCAATATCACCAACCTTGTGATTCCGGATAAGGTAAGTTATATAGGAAATCATTCTTTCGGATATTGTGGTGATTTAAAGACAGTAAAATTAGGTAAGGGGGTAAGGATTCTCGATGCCCTATGTTTTAATAGTTGTGTGAAGATGGAGGAACTGGAGCTTAACGAAGGTCTTGACTCTATCGGCGACCGCGCACTGAGCCGTCTTCAGATGTTGGAATCCATCAAACTTCCATCCACTCTCAGTAAGATCGGCCCTATGGCTTTCATGAATAGCAGTAAGCTTAAGGATGTATATGCCATGATGACAGTTCCCGTGCCTATTACGGAGGATGATTACATATTTGCCGATATGGCGAATGGAGTAAAAACTTCCACTTGCTCTAAAATGACACTTCATGTACCGGCTTCAAGTCTTGAAGCTTACAAGAATGCCCCCGTATGGCGCACTTTCGGAACCATCCTGGGAGATATCTCCGGAATTAACAGTATCGAATCCGATAGTCAGGAGTTGACAATAAAAGAGATCTACGATCTTCAGGGCAATCGTCTTGATGACTTTGTCAAGGGTATTAACATTGTGGTGTATTCCAACGGCATGAGAGCCAAGCTCATTAAATGATAATATGAGTAGTTACTAAGTAACGATATACTTCACAAATAGTGGAAGTATCTTGAACCATAAAACTCAGTCACACAGGAGATAGACACTAATCATAGGTGTTTATCTCCTCTTTTCATATTGTGGGATGTATTGGAATATGATAATTTAATTCTGCTCCGCAATCGTTGAAGTTAGTCTGAGCTAATCTTAAAATCATGTTATTGCTATCCAAAAGAACTAAAGTAAGGCCCCTATATTCCGAAACTGAGGACTTAACTGAAAGACTCCGAACAGGAAACTTTAAAAGCTTCGCTTTACGGAGAGATAACAGATGGCCCGCAGAATTCATATACCCTCCCCTACCATTAATTTAATCACAGGGTTACCTCTCAATAGGCCTGTCCACCTATAAGGTCAACTTTATCACGACCTATATCTGCGGGAATCTGCGAGCATATTGCGCATGCCTGCTCAGAGGGCTAGAAATCGCAGATTGATGCAGATGAGGGTCACGGATCGCCACAGATTATCAGAGACCGGAATATCAGTGTTCATCGCCCGGTATCAATACTACCATTCAAATCCAAGATTCACTCCCAATGAGTTAAGGGTGGTAGAGCGCGAATATGAATACCAGTAATTTGAGGTAAGGAGTTTATAGCTTATCCCGAGCAGGACTGCCTGCTTAGGATGGTTGGTGCTTGTCGGAATCCTGAATCCGAGGGAAGGCCGGAGGTAGAAATATTCCCGGTTGGTGAGATAACCATTTCCAATCTCAATATATTGATCGCTCAGAAGGAAAGAGCATCCGAGACGCAGATCAATGAAGAATCCCACCTTATCCGGAGCTCCGAAGGAAGCCCTGAAATCGGTGAATACAGGTAGCATCACGGCAGTTTTTGTTGACGAATGTCCCGCATAGGAAGGATAATCAATCTCCCAATCCTGGCCCCAATTATTATTCTGGTGAGCGAAAAGGATATCGGCTCCGATACCGGCGCCCATATAAAACCATGAATTATACTGGTATCCCTGTGATGTAGAGAACTCCAGAAAGTCGGCCTTTTTATCTCCGAGCGTTTTGCTCCAGCCTGCCTCCAGAGAGCCCTTGTAAGAGCCGGAACCGGAAAGGGCCGGAGAGAGCAGAGAAGGAATCTGATTGACGATTTCATAAATCTGGGCCTGCGCCTGACTGACAACGGCAACACCCAAAACCGCAGGGAGGATTATCTTCTTCACCATAACATTTTTTAGAATATAACGACCTTTCAGTCAGGATGGTTTATGGATAATACTTCATTAAGGCAGGGAAATTACACCTCATATTTTCCTCTCGCAAAGCTTTGAAGTATCAATTATTATTACTATCTTTATATTAAAATATTAGCTGTATTATGATAGAATACGGTAATAGTAATAATATATTAGCTGTTTTAGACGGATTTGTTTTAGATAATCCAAAGGACATTGCCCTACAGATTGCCGAGGATTTCCGCAAACGCAGAGTAGAGAAAAATATCTCTCGACAACGTATTGCCGAGCTATCGGATGTGCCGTTGTCCACGGTTGCGCGCTTCGAACAGAAAGGTCTCATATCCCTTGAATCGCTGATTAAGCTTGCCATGGCATTAGGATACACGGCGGAGATAAAGAATATGTTTTCTGCCCCCAAGTTTGATACAATGGAGGAGCTCCAGCTGATTCGTCATAAAAGCAAAGACAAGAGGGCCTACATTAAACGACTCAATAAATGATAAAGCGGAAAACTCAATAATTATGAAGCGGACTGAAAAGATTGATATAAAATTCCACGGGCATTCTGTCGGAACGCTATCCTTCACTCCTGATAATCGCCTCAATGTCTTTGAATACGATAAATCATGGCTTGCCGAAGGATTCAGTATCTCCCCACTTGAATTACCGTTGAAACCGGGTCTGTTCATCGCAAAGCCTTATCCTTTCAACGGCAATTTCGGTATATTCGAGGATAGTCTTCCGGATGGCTATGGGCGATATCTACTGCATAAGGCATTACTCCGACAGGGTATAAATGACAAATCTCTGTCGAGCCTTGACCGACTCGCCCTTGTCGGCAAGAACGGTATGGGAGCTTTGACCTATTCTCCCGACATCACACTTGAAGAAGAGGATATTATAACAGACTTTGACCGATTGCAGGAGATAGCACTTGAAGTCCTCAAAGAGCAACAGGATAGCGATGCCGGACTACTTCTCTATAATAGTGGCAATAGCGGCGGAGCACGCCCTAAGGCCGTGTTTTCTGATCGGGATGGCCATTGGATTGTTAAGTTCCGCCATACCTACGACCCTACAGATATCGGTATGCTGGAAGCCGAATTTAATGAGGCTGCAAGAAAATGTGGGATCGTAGTACCCGACTTCCGGCTCATCAATGGAAAATATTTCGCCTCCAGACGCTTTGATATCTCAGATGATGGTTCAAGAATCCATACTGCTACAGCCGGAGGCCTGATGGGGATTTCTCTCCGCGAACCATTCATGGACTATTCCAATCTTCTGGCATTGACCGGATATATCACCCAAAGTAGCGAGGATGTGGAGCAGATGTTCCGGCGGATGGTTTTCAATTATCTTACTGATAATAAAGATGATCATTGCAAGAATTTCAGCTTTCGCGTGGTTAAGGATAACAATGGAAATGAATGGCGCTGGCGATTGGCTCCGGCCTATGACCTCACTCTTTGCACAGAAGGATATAATGGCGAACACGCTACATCTGTAAATGGCAGTGGTTATCCGCGTTTATCGGATTTCATAGCTGTCGGTGCAAAGATTAGATTTCCGGAGGAAAAATGCCGCCAATTAATTCAGGAAGTCCAATCCGGTTGCTCTGATCTCATCCGTTACACGATTGAGTAATTTGTCGGTCAGTATCAGACTCCAAAGAATTGAGGATATTTCAAAAGAGTATGAAGGGACATGGTGTGCCATGTATGGGTGATGGTATGTTATAATATTGCTGTCCGATAAAAATCAAAAAAAGGGAAATAGCATGGCTCGAACGCTGATTTTACGGCGTTCGGGTCTGATTTTATATTTTACAAGACCCCCAGTCAAAAAGGGATGGTTCGGGTGGTGCTCCGGAAGCTTCCGAAAGTAGAATTTCCCATTCCTTTTCAGGGTTGTTGAACAGTCTGTAGAAGTCTACATAATACATAAGCGTGATTCTTACCATTGTCGCCAGTCCTAAGAAGCTCCATTGTCGTTTAACCCTTTCTGCATGACCATCAGAAGTAGGTTTGCGATAAGGGTAACCCATATCTGGATCTTGATGGCGTTTGCACTTTCGCCATAAAAGTATTTCAAGGGGAAGTTCTGTTTCATCTGTTTGAAAAGCAGTTCAATCTCCCAACGCTGGCGGTAGATGGCTATAATCTCACTTGGATCTGCCTCCATATCGTTGGTAAGCAATGATACGAGCTTACGCTTTCTGGGATCGATGTAAGTGATTATACGGGATTTATGACGTATGATATCTCCGTTTTTCTGCTTCCTGACAAACTCCACAAGCTGTATCCTGACCTCCATAAGACCATCAGGATTCTGATACATTGTATCCGATAAAATGCTGTATTTCAGATTTTTCTTCATTTTAGTGACATATATCACGCCACGTTCTGTAAGTTCCTGGAACTTCGCATAATCAATATAAGCACGGTCCATAGCTATTATATCGTCTTTATTCAGTGTGGCAGGCTTGAGCATGAAGGAATCGTTAGTGGCTGCTGATGTGAACTTTATATCTGACGGAACACCTTCGTTGGCATGGATAACTGTATGGACCTTGATCCCGCCTTTCTTCTTTCCTGTCTTTGGGTGACGACCAACACCCTTGAAAAGAAGATTTGAGAACAGGGTTATGGTTGTGGAGTCTATAATCTGAAGCCGTTTCATCCATTTCGGAGTCTTACGGCTCCGGCTGTCCGAGGAAAGAACATTGCGGTAAGTAGCATATAAATCCCGGTAGATAGCCTCAAATATGGCCTCCGGACGTCTTTTATTGGCATCTGCCAGTGTACTGCGTCCTATTTTGAAGGTAATGCCAAGATGAGCCAACTTGCGTGTCTCGGCAAGTAAAGACGCTGTTATCTCCCGTAAGGAGTCAAAGCGCATGATTACGGCATAGAGCATCACAACGAGATGAATCCAGCAGTTGAAGCGTTTGGTGTATTTCTCACCTCCGTTTTGGCGACTGAAATCAAGAATTTTTGACTTGTCTAGCAATTTTAACACCTGACCATAGAGCGGCTGTCCGCTAAAATGACTATTTTTGCGCATGGTTATTGATACTTGTTTGGCGACAGCTAAATAACCAAAAAGGACTGACTCCTGCAAATGGAATCAGTCCTAATTTTTTCTGTCTCTAAAACTTTTATCGGACAGCAATA
>JAAVFV010000050.1 GCA_014800525.1 Bacteroidales bacterium
ACCCGGACTGCCGAAATGTGCAAGCTCGTAGAAAACTCTTTCCGCGATGTTCAGATAGCTTTTGCCAATGAGCTTTCCATCGTTTGCGATAATGCCGGTATTGATGTCAATAGGCTTATAAGTCTCGCTAATCTTCATCCTCGTGTGAATATTCTCACTCCGGGCTGTGGCGTCGGAGGACATTGCATTGCCGTTGACCCTTATTTTTTAATTTCAAAATTCCCGAAAGATACAAATCTTATTCAGCAGGCGAAAAAAAGCAACTTATATAAAACTCAATGGTGCATAGCAAAAATAAAGAAGAGTATTAATGATTTCGAACTGAGATATAAACGCCGTCCTAAGGTAGCTCTGATGGGATTGGCGTTTAAAGCGGATATCGACGACTTGCGCGAGTCGCCGGCTATCGACATAGTCAGCGAAATCATGAAGTTGAGTAATGATATGGAAATTATGATTTCCGAACCGAATATAAAAGGGCATCCCACTTTCAAACTCACCAATTATACCGATGCCTTCATGGCTGCCGACATCATTGTTTTTTTAGTAGGGCATAGTTCGTTTAAAAATCTCCCGGCAAATTCTGATAAAATCATTCTGGACTTTTGCGGAGTCCTTTCCTGAAAGGTATAGATGCAACAAAATTACCTTTTGACGTAATATTTAAAATTAATATGCCGATGAGAAAAATAGAGATATATGATGACGATGAGATTGATATTCGGGTGTATACGGGAGAAGAATTGGGTAATAGATCCGGAGGAGGGGAGCCGGATTTAATAGATAGTATGGCGCTGACTCCCGTTCAGACTCATTCGGTTAATGTAGCTGAGGTGGATCGTGCCACCTCAGCTCCGGTTTACGATTGCGATGCCTATATCACCTTTTCAACAGACGTTCCGATAGGAATCAGAACAGCTGATTGTGTCCCGATCCTAATCTATTCCAAGGATATAAAAGCTATAGGGGCAATCCATGCAGGTTGGAAAGGTACGCTGGGAGGAATTCTCGACAATGTGATAGGAATCCTGATGGAAAAGGGGAGTAAGGCAGAGAATATCCATTTATATTTCGGACCATCCATCTCCGGGAAGAATTATGAAGTGGATTCCGCTCTGGCGCAACAATTCATAGATGCCGGCTTTGAGACCAATATAATCTATTGCGCCGGGACCTCGAGACCTCATATCGATCTGGAGGGAGTGAATCATGTCCGGGCAAAAACGTTAGGCGTACCAGCGCAGAATATCCACCGCTCCGATTTCTGCACATTTGATTCAAAAGACGAAAAAGGGAAGTATCTATTTCCGAGTTATCGGAGAGAAAAGGGGACCGACCGCCGACTCCTCACTACGATACGCCTCAAGGGATAATATACGAATTCATAGAAACAGGAGACCATGTCAAAATGAAGCGACATGGTCTCCTGTTTCTATGAATTGTCCGTTAGGAAAGGGACAAAGTATCCGGAAGATACTGTCTGGGGTCAGCGGACTTTGAAGATGGGGGAGGCAAAATCGATCGAGATATTGCCGGCCACGGGAACCTTTATAGGCTCCGTATTATATATAATTCCCTGTTCTACCCTCTTATCATCCACAAAGGAATACTTTAATCCCTCAATCCGGTATTCTCCGGCAGGAAGGAACAGCATCGTGGCATTGATTCCGCTCCCGCCTTCAGCATCGCTGGTCATGATCGTGAAAGGCAGCGTCCGGTCGGCTCCCTTATCCGTCGACTTATCGCGCCATAACTTTATATCACTGATATAATAATTGCCTTCACCGGAGTTTCTGATAATCGCGCTTCCTGTGGCCTGACGGTTGGGCGAGATAAGAGGAATCCTGATTGATGCATCTTTCTCAGAAACCGCATTTGTGAATTCGAAGATAGAAGCATTTCTCCCGGTGAGCCACTGATAGGCCTGATATACAGGATCTACCCCCACATTCATATAGAAGCGGTCGGTGGATGAGGCATTCACATCAGCCACATACCATATCCAGGAATATCGGAAAGTGACATCTCCGGTAGCAGGATCCGGAATCACGGTAACGTCGATATTATCCGAGGTGCCGGGTAATCCGTTGACCGTCAGCGTATAATTCACGCTGGAGGAAGTGCTGTTGTTGGCGATTCCGATTCCGGGAAGCGAGAGGCTTGCGGAGTTATTCCACGACCAATTGTTGGATTGGGTCATGAGATTGCTATCCTTACTGTCGGGAATACCACCTGACAGCAGTCCCTCGATACTCCAGGTGAAGCCCGGATTATAGGAAGCGGCATCAGCTGTGGAAGAAGGTTGAGGAGCGGCTCCATCAGCAAAACGGTATGCACCGGATTCGGATATCACGCCATTGGATTTACGCAGAAGGGAAGCCGAGACCTCACAACGGTTGAGATAGAAACCGCTCATCTGAGTGACTTCATCGCCACGCCGACGACTCCATATGCCATTATTGAGAGGAGCGTTATGCAACACCATCTCAGTCTCTACGGCATAATACTCACCCTGTGCCGGGCCATCGAACACATAGAATGGATAGATGGTATATGTTACATTAGCTGTGGTGGAATGCGACAGCTGTCCTTCGGCACCCCAATGGTTATCGACCAGCTTTTTCTCATCGATATCGATATTGAATGTACGGGTCACGGTCTGAGGCTGGAAGCGTTTGCGGATATCCTTGCTCCGGAGATCCACTCCTTGCACGCTCTTGCCGCAGGCCTCATTGATCCAGCTGCATAGATGGAACATCGGGACATCATCATCATCGATAACCACAATTGAGGGCATCGTATACGAATTCCCCTTATTATTGAATCCATATGCACCGCAATCCTCATTTTTCTCAGGACCGGTATAGAAAATATCATTCCGGTCGCTCCAGTCTTCAATCTCACCATTCCGGGGATTGACCACCACAATCAGCTTATTGGCCTTATAAGCATTCAGAAGCACGGTTTCATTATCATCAATCAAATCACTTTCGATGATAATCACCCGTGCCTGCTCCACGCCGACAACTTTAGTGAAATTCTTTTTCAGACCTGCACCAGAATCCCCGAAACTACCGATAAAGGCAGTGGGGAAATCCACGGTGACTGCCTTGGAATCGGAAGAATTCCCGGGTGTGATTATTTCATAGTCTTCATCTATTATTTCATTATCTTTAGTACAGGACACTAACGATAGAAGAGAAGCGGCTCCTATCGACCAAGCCAGTGTTCGCATATTCATATTTATAATCATTTTAGTTAGCCTTTGGAATCGGATGAAGCCCATTTTGGCCGGAATCCCCGCTGGAGACAAGTCAATCCTATCTCATTGTGTACGGATGATGGAGGAGTCTTCTCCAAATCTTGGCAAATTTAACAAAAAACATCGAATAGATACCAGTCGTCGTTGTGAAAATTTAAGTGGTGCATAACCTTTATTGGAGGGTAATCTCCCTTACCGTTCGCATATTTATCGGATAATGAGTTTCCAGTATAATGGAAATGTATGAGGGATTTGGTGAAAGTTTCTGTTATACTGGAAACTTTTATTATATTTATAAAAAGTTTAGGATATAATGGAAACTATGACTTATATATTTCGTGCTCAATATTTCATGTATTAAGAATCGACATATAAATGTGGACATTAAAGTGGAATTAGACCCCAAACTTTACCACTACCGGAATACTTCCGGCAGGCTCTTCGTAAGCATCTTAATAAACGCGAGATAATAGAAAAGAGATATTCAGCCATCGAGCTGAATATCTCTTTTCTATTGTTGTCACTTTTTGTATTATGATTATTGGTTGAACCGTCGGGGCGATCCAGACGTGTTGACGCAATTCCGTGACGTTAGAATGTTACTGCGAGCTGGGCCTGGATACGGTTTGAATGGAGACCTTCGCCTCCGAATGTCTTCATGTGACCATAGTCGTATTCGATGCCGGCAGAGAGGAATTTGTTGAAGGCGTAGATAAGGTTGGCAGCAGCGTAGTCGCCATAGCGATATGTATCCTTGGTAGTGATAGCTCCATCAGGCATCCAATTGGTGAGATGACTATACGACAGGTTGGCGGTGAGTTTGGGGTTGAAAGCATAGTTCAGTCCTGCTGTCAGACCCATATTCTTTACGGCCTTGAGCTTGCCGGGGGTGGAGGTCATTACGGCATCGAGGGCCAGACCATTGTCATCCTGGAGGTAATTACTGATACCGGCACCATAAGTGGCGTCGAACTGCACGGAAAGATTATCCACCACCTTTGTCATACCCGAAAGCTGGATACCGCCACCATTTACGGTCTTATTCTTCGCAACATCAAGATTGCGGTATTGCATCGGGCGATAGATTCCGGAGAGGCGGACATGAGAATCTCCGTCGTTCCAGGCATATTGGAGATAAAGAGGGATTGCGGGGATGCGCTGGGATACAAATTGTGTGGTATTATCAAGAGAGAGATCACCCGTGGGGGCATCGATACCGATGGCTCCGGAGAAATTCTTGTTGAATGATTGTGTCCAGTACGCGGTGAATAGGGAGATGGAAACCGAACCGTTGGGGCCTTCGCTATCGATGGTCATAGGCATCGCATCGCCGTCAGTGAAGAGGGAGTTGGTATAACCCATTGTGAGGCCACGGAATTTACCATAGAAATGAGAGACCTTGATGCCATTGTTGGCTCCTGTGAATTTAGCTTTGAAGAAGACACCGATGGAATTTCCGGAATTAGGCATGGCCACAAAGTTCATATAGAACGATGATGACTGCCATGCGAATCTTGTGGCGCCTCCGTTACCGGGAGTTTTCGGGGTGATGGAAGAGGGTGTGAAGTCGAGGGCTGAGGGCATCGGATCTCCGAAATCAAACATAGCTTCACCGAGGAACTGAGCGCCTATACCGAGATAGAACTGGCGGTCTTTCCCTACGATAGCGAAACGCGGAAGGCCATTATCATTGGGAGTGCTGGGAGCATTCTCCTGAAGAGATTTCTTAAGCTCTTCGGTGTTAGCGGAATTGATAAGAGGAGTCACCACATCATGAGATTCATGACGGCTGTCACGCTGTGCATGGGCTGAGAATCCGGTTAGACCCACAAGGAGAAGGAGGGAAAGAGCGAGGTAATTTTTTTTCATAATAGAACCGAGGAGATAAAAAATGGTTAATATATGTTATAACATCTTTTCTCCTTATCGGTTTATCTCATTGACCCTTATTCCGGGTATGTTCGCCAAAATAATGGCCTATTCGATAGTGACAGCCTTGCGAGAGATAGGCAACGGCAAGTTGAAGGACTCTGACCGAAACCTCGTGAGAGAACAGCTTAAAAAAGTCAGCGAAAACAATTTTTATCACGATGTAACCCTTGCTCCGGCTTGGGTTCAAAAAGAACTTAGAGAACTAAATGAAATTTATCGACATACCGCTTGAAGAGCGAAAGCAGATACTTGACAGTCAACAGACCCAGATTGGTCTTAAATCAGCCATCATTGAAAAGGATTGGTGGGTCACGGCTGTATTTTTCTTGATAGGCATATTCCATTAGAAAATATGGGTGAATGTGGAACCACCGGACATTACTCTCTACCCGAAATAGTGACAAATCGAATTCACGTTATTGTGAATGAAGAGGGTACGAAAGTGATCTCAGCCACACATTCCGGAACCCCGACATCTAATTATCATCAACCCTTTATTGTTGACCGTCCCTTTATCTGCTATATCTCTGAGAAGAGCACCAATGCGATCGTATTTGCAGGGGTGATCAATACTCTTAAGTAAATAGCCGCGTAGAGACTATTTATAGTCGAGTTGGGCTATACTGAATCCGTACTTTCATGATAGTCTTAATTATATAGGGATACGTAAGTGTTCAAATTTAAACGATACAATTTTTTGTAAGTGATTTTTTTTACTTAAATTTGAATACTTATGTAAGCTCCAAATGGAGTGGTGATAGATTCTATTTATATAGTTTTAGAAAAAATCATTATTAAATTTAATACTAAACCGATGGGAATTATTGTAATTATCATAATTATTTTGATAATGATGTTCGGGAAATGGTTAGGTTTCTTACTACTCATACCATATCTCCGATTCAAAAACCGACGGATGAAGACTATAATCCGTCCCGTAGAAGCTTCTCCTGCCGAGGAAAATGGTAAGGAGAATGGTAATGTTTCCGCCACTCCTGCAATGAAGAGAGTTCTGAGGAAGGTGAGAAGATATATGGATGGCGTCGTGAGGTATTTGGATATTCAAACCGGACTCATACCGTCACATCATATCCGGAATTTCATATATCGTAATATATTCGGAGTAAAGTTAGCAGAAAGGGTGGTGATTTATTATGGGGCTGAGATCAGGTCACATTCGGGATTAGAGATTGGTGAAGGATCAATAATAGGAGATAAAGCTATTTTAGATGCGCGAAATGGAATAATTCTGGGTCGGAATGTGAATATCTCCACAGGAGTACAAATCTGGACGGAGCAGCATGCTCATTCTGATCCGTGGTTTCGTTGTATGAGTGATGAATCGTTCAGGGTGGAGATAGGAGATAGAGTCTGGGTAGGACCTCGGGTCACCATCCTTCACTCGGTTCGCATTGGAGAGGGGGCTGTGATAGCAGCCGGAGCAGTAGTCACTAAGGATGTCGAGCCCTATTCGATAGTGGCGGGTATGCCAGCCAAGAAGATTGGGATGCGGAATTCCGATTTACGTTACGAATTTGATGGGACCCACCTCCCGTTATATTAGTGTTCCAGCCTTGAAGACATGAGTCCCTCTACGGCATACAATTTTTACAGACAGTCTAAGTTTTTATTTTTTTCGAACGCAAACTAAACTAAAAGGATCGAATCCTGCAAATGGAATCGACCCTAAATTTTTTTATCCTCTTAAAATTTTTATCGGACGACAGCAATATATAGGGAATACATTTGGGTAGCTTGATCCTTTGGAGTCTTTACATATATGAAAAGATAAGTTACGGGCGTGAAATTTCCGGAGCTTTGCTTCACGGTGAAATGAGTACAACTGATAGGGAACTTTTCATTATCTTGGTCAACCACTAAATAGTATATGAGCTATTGGTTTATAAATCGGCTCGCATAGAAAAGAGGGGCATATTAGAAGATTGGTAAATTTTAGAAGGGCTATCCCCATAAGACGAATATATGAAGATTAATGCCTATATAAGAACCAATGCCGAATATTAAATAGGATTATATATTATGGAATATAATGACTGACTGCATCGCAATATACACGTCTTTAAAATAGCTGAATATAGGGATTACATTTAGAAAATTGCGTAGATATAAATATAAAATTCCATATGTTCCGGATGTAATAGTTATATTGGAGAAAAATATGCGTAGTAAAACCTAAGAATTAAAATTCCAACATGATATAAAATTAAAAATATTAATAGATTGAAATAAATTTTAGTCGGAATACTTGTAGGTGTAGAATTTTAATCCTATATTTGCATGGTAGATGTATCTTCGAAGTGCATAATCATTAACAATTAACTCCAACCATTATGAAGAAACTTCTTCCAATGGTATTTCTCTTACTTCTTTCATCATGTTCCGGGCTACTACAGGAACCTATTGTCGATGATGACAATTCTCCCAAAGATGCTATTTCTGAATATGAAGTAAGTATTGAGGATGCCATAAAGATTGCAGAAAAATATCGTCAGGAACTAAGTTCCGGTGCTGGAACCACGAGATCATGTTCTCCTATCAAATCGATTGAGACAATTAAGAATCACAAGACTCGCTCAGAAGGAGAGAGTGCTATTGAAAATTACTTTTATCTCATTAATTATTCAGGAGATGGAGGCTTTGCCCTCTTGGGTGCTGATAAAAGAATGGCCCCTCTTTATGCAGTGTCTGATGACGGCCAATTGAGTATGCAGGATACACTCTGGAATCCTGGACTCTCCTCTATGATAAATTCCTACATCAATCAAGCAAATGAAACTATAGATGATCCCTATCAACCAGTGGATAGTCTTATTACGGGTTTGACTCCTCCTTATGCAAATATTATAATACATGAAGAGCAATATAAGGTTTGTTCTCCGGTTTTGACACCCTATGTGAGACAATGGCACCAGGAAGCGCCATATAATAATTGTACTCTTGAATTGTATAACCAAAATACACAACAGAAGGAACATGCACTTGTAGGGTGTCTGCCATTATCTTTAGGTATGATAATGAGTTATTATGAATATCCTGAATCATATATAGGATATGCTTACGATTGGCCTGCTATGAAGACCGGTAAAGGAGACTGGAAGGTTGCTCATTTAGTTGCTTGTTTGGGCCATAAGGACAATCTCCAAGCCACATATGGATTTAAAGGTACGTCTGCCTCTGTAAGAAATATCCCAAGAGCACTGGGTAACTTCGGTTATCATTCACCGAAAGGACAACAATCTTATTCCTCTGTGATGACACCAACTATAATAGAGATTAAGAACCCTATGTTAGTGGTTGGAAATAGTAACGATGGTGGTGGCTGTCATGCATGGGTAATAGATGGTAGTATATGGCATCATATCCCGGCTGAAATATCAAGCGATTATAGACATCATGACTATCACTATATTCATTGCGTCTGGGGATGGGGGGGATCTGGTAATGGCTATTACCTTGCTGAGGCTTCTACCTTAGGCGGTACATGCTATAAACCGGACGCTGATGATTTGTATACATATGGAATTGATTTCAAATACCATGTAGATGATATTTGGACAGATATTAAACCCTTAAAATAGAGAAGTCTCTGTATAAGATAAAATAAGATTTATAAATAACTAATACTTACGACTATGAAATGGCTAATTAAGACTGTCTCAATCGTCCTTCTGGGTATGGGCTGTTTCGCCTGTAGCTCTGATGAAACTTCTAATGAAGGTCCTATAAATCCTAAGGGAGAACCCGTATTCAGTCCGTTGACTCTTACCCCGGCTGAAGTTAAATTAGGCGTGGATATCAGAAAAGTGGGTATCAATCTGTTTCAAGCGCAGAGCGAGGACAATGCCAATCATGATAAAAACCTTAATACTCTCCTCTCCCCATGGAACCAATATATGTTCCTTGCCATGCTTATGAATGGTGCTAATGATTCCGTTCAGCAGGTGGTGATGAGTCAGCAGGGAATAAGCAGCATGGGAGAGATGAATGAATATATGAAGCGTGTCACGGAATATCTGTCAAGAGCGGATGCCCGCGTCAGTATGTCATCATTCAATTCATTCTGGTATGATCGCAATCTTTCCATAGATTCTAATTATGAAAGCCTTCTCCGGAACTTTTATAATGCGGAAGTTTATACCGCGGATTTAGGGTCAAGTGAAGGAACTCAGGCTATTAATGCGTGGGGAAATAAAGTTACCAAAGGATATTTGGAAGATTTTTTACCGGATATGGTCTATTACCGGAATTATTTCTTAGCTTCCGCGATGGTGTTTGAAGGTCAATGGGAGAAGAAATTCACGCGTGCCACTACTGAGAAGCAATTCCATAATCTGGATGGTGCGACTGTAACGATTCCCATGATGACAGGACAGTTATCCAATACATATTTCTTTCAGAATGGAAAATTCTCCAAAACTTCCATCCCATATGGAAACGGTGCATATAGCATGACACTTATACTTCCTAAGGAGGGATATGATCCGTTGGCTTTGCTCCGGGATAATGACGTAGCTCTCTTCGCTGATATGGAGGAATTGAGAGATCAAGAAGGATTCTTTGATACGGATGTGTACGTGACAATGCCTATGATGGATCTGAAGGCTGAAGGGAATTCCAATAATGCATTCACCAGGGCCGGCTATGGATCATTACTTGATAGGCATATTCCATTAGAAAATATGGGTGAATGTGGAACCACCGGACATTACTCTCTCCCCGAAATAGTGATAAATCGAATTCACGTTATTGTGAATGAAGAGGGTACGAAAGTGATCTCAGCCACACATTCCGGAGACCCGACAGCTAATTATCATCAATCCTTTATTGTTGACCGTCCCTTTATCTGCTATATCTCTGAGAAGAGCACCAATGCGATCGTATTTGCAGGGGTGATCAATACTCTTAAGTAAATAACCACGTAGAGACTATTCATAGTCGAGTTGGGCTATCCTGAATCCGTACTTTCAGGATAGCCTTAATTATATTAGGGATATGTATGTGTTCAAATTTAAACAAATGTATGACAGCAATAAATAACAATATAAAAATCACCGGCTCATAGGACTGCTATCTCATACACGTTATATTGGTATTTGATAGTGGGGTCTAAGTAGTAATGTGAATGGTACTACATCTTGTTTGGTAGACTATTAAATGAGAGAATGATAAGGATATCATTGTTTGTGAAGACATGAGGATACTAAAAAAGTACATTCGAATAAAGGAAACCACTGATCTGGATATAAGCATAGTGAGAATAATCGATGGAATGCATGATATGAATGGCTATAAATAGAATATATAATTAAAAATTGAATCGCAAATGCGTGTTATATAACGATTGGAGAAATATTATTCTAGCCAAGAATTGGTTAAGTGAAATATTTTTTGAAAAATTATTTGGTAGTGTAAGATAAATACTCTATATTTGCATTCGAAGACGTTTTCCTCCAAAAATCATTAATATAACACCTATCAATTATGAAGAAACTTCTACCCTTGGTTATCCTTCTACTCCTCTCCTCCTGTTCGGGGCTACTACAGGAGCCTGCGTTGGAGACGGATAAAGGTCAGGATGCGGCTCCATCGAAATATGCAGTCAGCATAGAAGAATTTATTTGATGGTCGGACTCTTGGCGGAAAATCATATGATACAGCTCCGGATGAGTGGGTATCTTTAGGTATCAAGTATACATTTAATTTGGGTAGTTTTTGGAGTGATATTAAACCTATAAAATGATTTGATTTAAATAATGTGTTTTTAATTTCTAATTCGTACGGATATGAAATGGTTGATTAAGATGGTAGCTGCGGTGGTGCTTGGTAGTGCCTGTACGTCATGCAGCTCGGATGAGGACTCCGGTAACGGGCCCATCAATCCTAATGGAGAACGTGTCTTCAGTCCGCTGACACTTACCCCGGCGGAGGTTAAATTGGGTGTCGATATCAAAAAAGTGGGTATCGGGCTGTTTCAGGCGGAGAGCGAGGTAAACTCTACGGCAATAGCACCAAAAAATACCTTGGTTTCTCCGTGGAACCAGTATATGTTCCTTGCCATGCTGATGAATGGAGCCAATGATTCCATTCAGGAAAAGGTGATGGCCCGTCAGGGAATCACCAGCATGGAAGAGATGAACGCATATATGAAACGTGTGACTGAATATCTCATGAGAGCGGATGCACGTGTGAATATGTCATCCTTTAATGGCTTCTGGTATGATAATAATCTCTCTGTTAGTCCAAGTTACGAAAGTCTTCTTAGAGATTTTTATAATGCGGAGGTCAATACCGCTGATTTCGGATCTTTGGACGGGACCTATACTGTGAATGCATGGGGAAAAAAGGTGACTCAAGGTTATCTTGATGACTTTTTACAAGAGGAAGAAGGACCATTCCATAAAAATTACTTCTTAGCATCGGCTATGGTGTTTGAGGGCCAATGGCAGAAGAAATTCACCCGTCTAAACGGTGCAAATGAGTTCCACAATCTGGATGGTTCGACGGTAATGGTTTCTATGATGAATGGAGAATTCTCCGATGCTAATTGTTACACCACTGATAGATTCTCCAAGACTGCCATTCCTTATGGAAACGGAGCCTATAGCATGAATATCATTCTTCCTGTCAATGGAGTGACTCCAACCGAACTGCTCCGGGAAAACGCTGAGACCCTCTTTGCCGATATGGAAGAGCTGAGGGATAGAAATGGAGAAAATGAGCGCTGGATCGATGGAGGTGTATCAGTAACGATGCCCATTATGGATCTGAAGGCTGATGCGACTCCCAATCTTGCTTTCGTAGGAGCCGGCTATGGATCTCTACTTGATAGATATATTGCCTTAGAGAAAATGGGGGAATGTGGAACAACCGGCCACTACGGCCTTCCTGACAGTGTGAAGAGTCAAATACATGTCATAATTAATGAGGAGGGCACAAAGGTAATATCGGCTACTTATTCCGGGATGGTTACCTCCCCCGGAAGGTATTGGTTTAACATCGACCGACCATTCATATGCTATATCTCTGAGAAGAGCACAAATGCAATTGTATTTGCCGCAGTAATCAACGTTCTCAAATAATAGTACCTACAGAAATATTATAAAGCCAATTGAGGCTGTATCAAAAGCGCATGTCCTTACATGCCTTTGATACAGCCTCACTTTTCTTTGAACCCGGTTTGGAGAATGATGGGCTTAGCCGAGAAGGGCTTCGGCCGCGGCATAGTCGGGCTCATTGGTGATCTCATCCACCATCTGGCTGCCTTTTACCTTACCCTCCTTGTCAATCACTACAATGCTGCGGGCGTAAAGACCCTTCAGAGGACCATCCACAATCTCCACACCATACTCCCGGCCGAAATCAGAGCGGAAACCGGATGCGGTCTTCACATTCTCTATTCCGTTGGCCGTGCAGAAACGGGTAGCTGCAAAAGGAAGATCTTTTGATACGCAAAGCACCACCGTATCAGCAAACTTAGCTGCATCAACATTAAACCGACGTACCGACGCTGCGCAGACCTCAGTATCAAGGCTGGGGAATATGTTAAGCACCACCTGTTTGCCCTTAAGGTCATCGAGAGTGATTTCAGAGAGATCCTGAGTGGTTAGAGAGAATCCCGGAGCCTTGATGCCTACGGGAGGGAGAACGCCACAAGTCTCCACATCATTTCCTGCGAATTTTACCTTTGCCATAATTTCTATCGATATTTATACAGAATTAATATAGAATATATACGGAATATGGGGACATCATTCATCGCGTCCCCATAATTAAAACGATATGCACCATTGAATGGTTTTGGATTGGCATTGGCTAATGTTCCAACTAAATCTACCTTCGAATGTTATACTTATGATGGGAATACACATGTTATAAAATCTTCCATCCTATTAAATTAAAATTAAAACGGTTTAAAATAGACGTTCCACCATAACACTATCTGTCTATGCAAATACTTGATTGGTTAGTTTCCACCCTCCGTGATAATCCGGCTATAGCCATTTTCATTACATTGGGTATAGGCTTCTGGATCGGGCGCCTGAAATATAAATCATTTTCATTAGGTACGGTCACCTCCGTATTGCTTGTCGGTGTCCTCATCGGGCAGCTGGATATTCCGGTTCCGGGTCCCCTGAAGCAGGTATTCTTTCTGCTCTTCCTCTTTGCCATAGGATATAGCGTGGGCCCGCAATTTTTCGCATCCCTGCGCGGCTCGGGACTTAAGCAGGTGATATTCGCCGTAGTGATGTGCGTGCTCGTGTTGGCCACCACTCTTATTGTATCCAAGCTCTTCGGCTACAATCCCGGAGAAGCTGCCGGACTATTTGCCGGAGCACAGACTGTCTCGGCTGTGATCGGAGTGGCCGGAGATACGATTTCCACCCTCGATGCCTCAGCCGCAGATAAAAAAGCATGGATCGATGTCATTCCCGTGGCTTATGCCGTGACCTACATCTTCGGCACCATTGGCTCCGCATGGATTCTGGGGAGCCTGGGTCCTATGATGCTTGGAGGACTCAAGAAGGTGAGACAACAGACAGAAGATCTCGAACGCAGCATGAACGCTGATCCCTCAGACTCGGACCCCTCTCTGGTCAGCGCATGGCAGCCTGTGACATATCGTGCTTATCTTGCAGACAGCGACTTCTTCGTGACCCCACAAAGCGTCGGAACAATCGAATCTCATGCCGAACAACTGGGTCAGCGGCTATTTGTGGAACGAGTGGCAAAAGCCGACGGAGAGGTTATCACAGGACCCGGCGCGGATATGGCAGTGGAGAAAGGAGATCGGATTGTGGTCTCGGCACGTCATGAATTTATTGTAGAGGATGGAGACTGGCTTGGGAAGGAGATTTCCGATACGGCATTGTTATCGTTCCCGGTGGAAAGAATTCCTGTGATGGTGGCATCCAAGAAAGTGGTGGGCACCACGGTGGCCGATTTCCGCAAATCGCCTCTTACAAGAGGAGTTATCATTGCTGAAATCAAGCGGGGAGGGAAGGAGATACCGGTATTGGCGCAGACACGCATCGAGCGTGGAGATATCCTTATGCTCGACGGCCCGGCTGCAGGGGTGAATGCCACTGCCGCCTACATCGGATACAGCGATAAGCCGACCACGGCATCCGATATGGTATTCATCGGTCTCGGAATTGCAATTGGAGCCCTTATAGGAGCAATCACCATTCGTCTCGGAGGGATACCAATCAGTCTCTCCACAAGCGGAGGCGCCTTGATTGCGGGTCTGGTATTGGGATATTTGCGGTCGAAACACCCCACATTCGGCCAGATCCCGGAGCCGGCGGTGTGGGTATTCAATAACGTTGGCCTCAATATGTTTATCGCTGTGATCGGTATATCCGCCGGCCCTACCTTTATCTCCGGGCTAAAGGAAGTGGGCTGGGGCCTTCTGGGGGCCGGAGCATTGGTGACCACCATACCTCTGATATTAGGTATCCTGATCGGAGATAAGGTATTTAAATTTCATCCTGCCGTCAACTTAGGATGCGTGGCCGGAAGCCGTGTCACCACCGCCGCCTTAGGAGCGATTCAGGATTCACTTCAATCTACAGTCCCGGCCATGGGATATACGATTACATACGCCATCGGCAATACGCTTCTGATCCTCTGCGGGCTGGTGATGGTGCTGTGGTAATCCAAATACCATTGACCGGTGTTATAAGATTATAATACCATTTAATTAATTTTGAACACTTAATTAGAATATAAATAACCCCACTATATGACTACACCCCTTAGAAAAAAGGAAAGAGAACTGGCAAAGATGAGCCCGTTCGAGATAAAGGATGAACTGATAAAACTCGCCAAGCAGGATGCACGCAAGGCCACCGGTCAATATCTGAACGCCGGTCGCGGAAATCCGGACTGGATTGCAACCGCTCCTCGCGAAGCATTCTTCCTTCTGGGACAATGGGCATTGAGCGAATGCACACGCACATTCCGTATGGAGCCCGGCATTGCCGGTGTGCCTCAGAGCGAGGGGGCCATGGATCGTCTCAAACATTTCGTGATGGTCAATTCCACGCTTCCCGGAGCTATGCTGCTGCATGAATCGATAAAATATTGCACAGAAACACTCGGTATCAATCCGGATGCGTTGGCTTATGAATGGGCTGAGGGGATCATCGGTGATGAATATCCCACTCCGGTCAGAATGCTGGAACACTCGGAGAATATTATCCGCGCCTATATGGCAAAAGAGATGGGGGATAATGCTCCCGGATTCGGACGCGAATACGATCTCTTCGCGACAGAAGGAGGAACGGCGGCGATGTGTTATATCTTCGATTCTCTGGAGGTGAATCATCTTGTCAACGCCCATGATAAGATTGCCCTGATGACTCCTATTTTCACTCCATACCTTGAAATTCCGGGGCTTGACCGCTATCAGTTTGATGTGGTGAATATCGAGGCCAACGAAGTGAACAGCGAGGGGGTACATCTCTGGCAATATCCTGATTCGGAACTCGACAAACTGCGTGATCCCTCCATCAAGCTTCTATGTCTTGTGAATCCTTCCAACCCGCCATCCTATAAATTGTCGGAACATAGCATCCGCAAGATTGTGGATATAGTGAAGCATGATAATCCCAATCTGATGATCGTCACCGATGATGTATACGGCACATTTGCCGATCACTTCCGTTCGCTGATGTATGAGCTCCCGCAGAACACAATCTGTGTCTATTCTTTCTCCAAATATTTCGGAGCTACAGGCTGGCGTCTGGCAGTAGTGGGCCTGGCAAAAGATAATATCTACGACCGTCTTCTTTCCGACCAGCCCGAACTGCAGCAGAAGGATCTCGAACACCGTTACCGCACGATCACACCCCATCCGGAGAGTCTTTCGTTTATCGACCGTATGGTGGCTGATTCGCGTGCTGTGGCTCTGAACCATACGGCCGGTCTCTCCACTCCCCAACAGGTGCAGATGGATCTCTTCGCGCTGATGTGTCTGGTGGATACCGAGGATATTTATAAAGCGGCAATGCAGAAGATGATTCATCACCGACTGGATAATCTATGGGAGGGTGCCGGCTTCAAGCTTCTTCCTGATTCCGACCGTGTGGGCTATTATTCGGAGATAGATGTAATGGTATGGGGACGTCAGCTCTTTGGTGATGACTTCTGTAAATGGCTTGAAGAGAATCACGAGCCGCTTGATGTCGTATTGCGTCTTGCCAAGGAAACATCAGTGGTATTGCTCAACGGCAGCGGATTTGCAGGCCCCGACTGGAGTATCCGCGCATCCTTGGCCAACCTCACTTCCGACGACTACCTCACCATAGGAAAGGCAATCCGTCATATTCTCGAGGCATTCCATGCCGATTACATTGCCTCCACTCAACCCGACGAAAAATAACCCGTAGGATCGCTATGGATCGCGTCGCCTTCGGGAGTATATACCGTATTGAATCGCGTTTGGCCCTTAGCCGGACGCGATTCGTTGCATCCGATCCGGACGTCTCCGAAGTAAAGGAGAGATAAATAATATGCCGGATGGGAAGACGTTGAATAGATATGAGAAGGGTATATCAATTTAATTCAGGAATGAATCAGGTCACCGGTATTCAGCGTGTGATGATGGATATTCAGACAGCTCTGAAACCGGCGTTTGATTCAAAAATAGTCGGTACGGTGGAGTGGAAGGATGTTTCCAAGGATTTAGGGATTGCCGAAGACGACTATATATGTAAGAAAGACTGGGGGGTGTTTCGCAATTCAGTTGTGATATTTCACGAACGCCGCTTCATGCCTTTGTTTCGTCTTCTGAATCTTCTGGGCTGGAATATGCGTCTTGTCTATGTGCATCACAGCCTGCTGTATGGGAAGCGTTTCCTATCGTTCTTCCCTCCTACAGTGGTGGCAATCGCCGATAAAGGGATAGAGAACCTTACCAGATATTTTAAAGTGCCGTTCTCACGAATCACCAAGATACATAATTGTGTGAGGGAACAGGGGGCAACTCCCTATCGCAGTAAACCTTACGATCTCTCGAATATCCGGATCCTTTATCCGTCGCGTATAGATTCCAATAAGCGTCAGACAGAGATTGTAGGCAGACTTAAGGGGAACCTTTCACCGAATGTGAAGATCAGTTTTGTGGGAGATGGCGAAATGGCGGAGGAATTACGGGAGCTATGTAAGGATTCAGAACAATTTGAATATTTAGGATACCGTAACGATGTAATTGAGCTGATGGAGGATTCTGATTTTGTGATGCTTTTTTCCGGCCATGAAGGATTGCCGATCACACTGATAGAAGCCATGATGACCGGTACGCCCGCGATATGTAACTCCGTGGGAGGAAATCCGGAGATTGTCAGTGATGGGGATAATGGGTTTATTGCCGAAGACTGGGATTCTCTCCTGAATACCCTTAATTCTCTTCCGGAACTCCCTTCTGAGCGAGTAGCTGAACTGGGCCGGGAGGCCCGGGACACCTACAAGCGAAAATTCAGCTTCGCACCTTTCCAGGATGCCTACATAAAACTCATCTCCCCCTTAGCCAATAGCTAAAAGGGAGATGTAAAATCTTCCCGGAATAGAGATAATCTCAGTGAAGAGCTGGTGATGGGAAATGGGGAATCTTATTTATTGCGATAGACGCGGTTGATGGTGTTCAATAGCTGATGGTCGGAAGAATCCCCGGTATAATGCCAGAAGAGCATTCCGGCAGCTCCCAACTCCTTTACCCATTTGCACTTCGCTTCCAGAGAACGCGGATTCTCATAGGTGAGAACTACTTCTCCTGTCTTCGTATCCACCAGATAAGGAACCTCCGCCACTGAATCATACCTTTCCTCAATTCCGGGCTTTAGACTCAGGATACAATAATCGGTGAAATCGGGATAGTTCTTTTTATCTCCGCGTCCATAGAAAGGCACTCCGATCACCATCTTCGCCGGGTCGACACCTAAAGAGTAGAAATGAGCCAGCACATCATCATAGCTACGCTGCCCATGAGGCGTGCTATTATGAAGTGCGTTATGGAAACGCTCGGGAAGCCCCATGTCGTAACACATTATTCCGACGAAATCAACCACCTTCATCACCTTCTTAAACTCATAGAAATCTCCACTGTGAGGGACAGCGAAGGTCAATATCTTCTTCTTACCCAAACTCTTACGCAGGTCTTGCATCAGCAGAGTGAAGTTATGCTTATCGCGTGGAGAGGAGGAGATCCCCCAGCTCTGCCCGGGCACTTCCCAATCCAGGTCTATCCCGTCAAGGCCATATGCTTTCACAGTATCGGCCAGGTTCTTACAGAATTGACGGCGTAACTTCTTATCATCAGCCATCTCGCTGAAATTTCCTGCTCCGGCACCTCCCACAGACAGGAGAATCTTAAGTTCCGGATTTGTTTTCTTCAGATTCATAATTTCCTTGAAACGATCCGGACGTTTTATGGTAACGGTAGTGAAATTGCTATCCACCGTAGCAAACGCATAGGCGATGTGTGTCAGAAGGGATGGATCGGGAAGTCCGGTTGACCAGGAAGTGACATAACCCATCACAATCGGTTTCTCCGGAATATTCTTTCCGGGACGCTGCATGATTCGCTCAGCTATTCTACGACTATCTTCCTGTGCACAGACATTCAAACAGCAGATACTGACAACGAGGAATAAGGCAATCCAGAATGAGGGGGCCTGACGTTTCATAAGCCGAATAATATTAGATATCAAAGGGGTATAGAATATTTGATATTGAAGTTTAAACAACTTCATTAGGATTTGAGAGCATTGCGGAGGAGATTTATGGAAGATTGGCGTCGCTCCTCAAGCCGGGAATCCACACTCTTCCAATCGATCTCTCTATCGAGTACCTGGCGGAAATCCTCTTTGGAGGCTCCTGTGGATAGAATCCGGTCGCTGAGTCCTAAATCGGTCAATAATGAGACGATACGGCTCACTCGCTTAGGATCGCCGACATAGATGGCAAACGGACGATGATAGAGAAGCGCCAGCACCGTGCCATGGAAAGAATCAGTGATGAGTGCCTTACTACCCGCAATCCGGCTTATCCAGGTCTCCACCTTTTCCGGATACGCAGCCCGCATCCCTTTGGGACGTCGCACACTTCCAATCGAACGTATCGGAGCCTGATAATCCTTAGCCACTCCAAGAGCCAGATTATAAAACTCAGGAGTATTGATGAGTTTATAGACTATTATTTCTCCCGATTGCTGAATAGGACCGGTGAGTTCCGGATAGTCCTTAAAGAGCAATACCGGGTCCACCACCTGTCGGCTGTCGGCTTTCCATCTGTCTTTAGCGATTTCCATGGCGCGTTCTTCACGCAGGAGGATGCTATTGAATCGCTTCAGAGCCCGGCTGATCTCACTATCAGGGATTGGTGCCGGTGAAGGCCAGTCGCTCAGGCCGATACTTGTGGCATATGTGATTCGGCGGGTGTGGTCCGATCCGAAATCGAGGAAGAATGCCGGCAGCAGTGTTCCGGCGATCTCCGGATTCCAGGTCTGGTCGGAGCCGGTGAGATAGCAATCAGATAAAGGGGGTGTGTTGCGTAATTCTTCTATCGACCGATAGGTCCGGGGAGTGAGATTATGATAATGGCGTTTCCGAAAATCTCTGAAGCGCGCACGCTTCAGTGCAAAGATGAGCCGCTGTTTCCAGGAGATAGGAGTCTCGAGACGAAGATCGATAAACTCGCTCTCATGCCCCAATCCTTCCACCGCTTTTTGGGTGGCGTAGGCCTGCAATACAGCGCCATAGTTGTCTTCGCAATGATATGTAAGAATTGATACTTTCATATATAAACCACCAATATATCCAACAGTATATACTGCTGAAATGAATGTCGTGATTTTGAGTTTATTGATTCCGGAATAACCTCTCGATGAGCCGTCCACTCCGGCGACGCATTAATTTCTCTGCAATTCTGAAGCTTACGAGACGCCATAGAGCCAGAGGCCACCACAGAGGATTTCGGGTTTTCAGATCTCCGGCATATATCCGGGTAAGCATTGAGGGAGACAGATGCCGGGAGAGGAAAGGGAAGAGACGACGTTCCGGAAACCATTGTTTGACTGACCGACCATCCACCACACGACGATTGGACAATAAAGCTTTTCCCGGGT
The DNA here is from genome assembly GCA_014800525.1 of Bacteroidales bacterium. Lineage (GTDB taxonomy): Bacteria > Bacteroidota > Bacteroidia > Bacteroidales > Muribaculaceae > Lepagella. The sequence goes on from JAAVFV010000050.1 coordinate 20,340, forward strand.
CGACCGGATTCAGGGAGATATCCGCCTCGCGCAACAATTCCTCTCCCTTAGTGGAATGGACCATAGCCAACGATACCCCTTCCGGATGTTGGGCCGGATAATCCTTATCCCCCCAGAGATCGCCAATGGTGATATCACTTTTTCTGGAAGGCAAGGCAAACCGACAGTTATAGCATGAATACCGATCGGTCAGTTCGCAGGCAAATCCGTCAGTGACAAGATGTTTTTTATCGCGGGAAGCCTCTGATTCCGTGCCATCATTGCGGATAAATGTGAAATTATACTTGAATCCGGAGGGTTTCCAGCCATATTTCTTATTCCGGAAAGATTTAACTGCTGAAAAATCAGGGGTTGATTTCCGGAAAATCTCCAATAGAGCAGGGGATGACACTCCTCCGCATATTAAATCCACGCAGATGAGCTTATGATGCAACGCCTCGGGAATAACCGACAGACAGGCGGCCACATGACATGGCAGCCCACAGAATAATACCCTCCGGCCACCCTTAAGTTCTGTTCTGACCTCACTGTAGATCCCCTCCGGGTCTGAGGCAGTATACTTTGAACCCTGAGCTGATTGCAGATCCTCGGGCGAGCGGATGATAAAATAGCGGCATCTGATCCCTTCCATCCTTACTCCGACAGCCACTCCTCCGGATGCGATCACACACCCCGCCATGGCACCGAAAAGGCCCGAGGTAGCTCCGCGTTTGCGGATCTTTTCATTCAGGCTCCAGGCTGCATGATAGCTCCGGGCTGGAGATTCTTTCCCATATGAGGAGCCATTCACAACGGGACATGTGCGTTCACAAAGCCCGCATTCCACACACTTCTCCGGATCCACCTTCACGTAATAATGACCATCGGAGCCTATATGCTTGGAAATAGCCTGCTTCGGACAAACATCTATACATCCCATACATCCGGTGCATGAATGATGTGTGGCAAGCTTAGGCATGGCTTATCATCTTGTGAAAATAGTTGCGGTAACGGTCATGGATAGCCTGTGACGATAATTTCTCCTTTACCATTTCGCGGATAGCCTCCACCATTTCGGAGTGTTCTTTTCGGGGGGTATTTATCGCTTTTTCCATCACATCGGCAAGTGCCTCGGCGCTCCCTGACTCAAAGAACCATCCGTGTTCGGAATCCTCAATAAATTCGTGGAAGGAAGGGAGGTCGCTGGCAATTACCGGCATTGAATAATTCAGAGCCACGGTCAGGGCTCCGCTTTGGGCGATATCCTGATAGGGCATCACAAAATAATCATTAGCACCAAAAAGAGCCGCCACTTCCTCGTTTGGAATACGCCGGATATCAGATATGACATTCTCACTGGAATGAATCATTGGCTGATATTGTTTATCCCACACTTCGGGGCGGCAGTAACCGGCTATATTGACCGTGAAATCTGTTACGCCACGCCGGCGAAGAATTTCCACTGCTTTCAGAAGGAGGTCGAGACGTTTATATTTAACGATATTCCCGAAAAAGAGAAATGATGTGGTCTTACGCTCCTTATTTTCCGGCAGGGGACCATAATCCTTAAGCATTAACGGACAATAAAAGATATTGGCCTTTGGGAGACGTGACTGCAGATAGTGGAGCTGATTCTTTGAAAAAACCTGGAAGTTTGAGAAATGCCGAAACAGGTATTTCATGGCCATACGGGCAAATGCGGCATAACGCGCACCGGCCGGCACCTTTGCATTATGAGCCGCCATTGTGATTCTATCCACAGGCAGATGACGCTTAAGCATAGGATAAAGGAAAAGGAAATCGCTTATGTCGAAATAATACCAGTCGTAGGATTTTGATGAAATACGGGCGATGAGCTCTCTGACAGCCTTATAATGGGAAAGAGAGAAGAAATAACCGTTGTCGATAAGGCTTGTATAGGGCATATCGGTCTGGCTACGGATATAGGCATCGTCACTTTGAGCGCTCTTCGCTGAAGAGATGACAATCCAGTCGATATCGAAATCCTTCTGAAGTGACGGCACAATCGGAAGGTCGACATCGAGAAAATATGAGGCTGTGATCCAGCAGATACTTCCTTTTTTCATAGGCGAAAATCGTTTACCCGTAGGGTTCCATCCAGTGACGGAAAGATCCAACCAAAGATGGTAAGATGATAGGCCGGAGATATCGGCACCCTCATCGCATCATTCTCCGGATATATCGGCTTAGAAGGCCGGTGATATCGTAGATCCGAAGACGCGAGCGGTTTCTCCATATCTCTCCTATAGGAAAACGTATCCAACGGAAGGAATATTTTAACGGAGAGTATAGTTCGGGCTTTTCCTTTAATTCCTTTTTTATAAAAGCTGCATTTTCAATCAGGGCATTCAGCTTGCGGAGAAGGATGGGCCGGGTCTTATCAGGGCTTATATTTACCTCACTTCTTCTCCAGCCGACCCTGGAATTTCCAGGCACAGTGATTATTCCCTGTCGATTATTGGCGGCCATCTTAAGCCATGTCATGAAATCCGCTCCCCATGCCAGATCGAAATTCTGGAATCCTCCGACCCTTTTGTAAAGATTGCGGGAGAAAATGAACTCCACCACAAAACTAATTACCTTTCCCCTCAGCTTATACTCCAAATATTCTCCGGCTTTCATGCGGTGAGGGTATAAGGGAGGATTAGAAATGGTTTTTCCTCTCGAATCAATTATCCGGACATTGAAGTGGAAGAGCTCACCCTCGGGATTGGCTCGAACAGCAGCATAAAAATCACTCACACATTCCGGACTCAGAATATCATCATCGCTGAATAACCATAGCCATTTCTCTTCTTTTGTAAGGTTGATACACCTTTCCCATTGTGCTACGAGATCGTGTGCGCCCAGATTAGACGGGAAGCGGTGATAGGAGATAGGAAGGAGAGAAGAAAACTCATCAACGATACTCTTTATCTCATACGGACTTGCATCATCTCCGATATAAATATGGAATCGATGGTCGGTCTGAGCAGCTAAAGAGCGGAGCGCTTCGCGCAGAAAGTCGGGTTTATAGGCAGGGATCACTATAGCTAATTCAGCCCCCGGGGTTTCTTGGTGCCGGGAACTGTCATCAGGTTGTGGATTATGTCCGGATGAGGGTATCATAAGTAAGTATTCAAAATTAAACGATAGTAAGTAATTCAATTATCTTTCATACTATATGCGGCTTCTTTTTTACCGCTTTTGACTTGTCGCTCAGTCGAATACGAATGTATTCTCCCTCGCTCCGCATCAAAATCGCCTAAAAAATAAGCTCGCATATAGTATAAATTAATTTTGAACACTTACTTATTGAGAAATTTTAGGGTAGGGGAGTTGGATTGGATAGACCGTGTAAAACAATGAAATTACAGACGGGAGGAGAAAGATTTCAATCCCATCCGTATTACCCCCATAAGGGAAACATGAAATTCATTGAGAGCCATCTGAGGCCATTTCCAGTTCTGGTAAGCAGCCTGACAGATACCTTGCACTCCTACGAGCCCAAGAATCCCCCAGTCGGTAAAGCGGACCGATAGAAATGTCCCGATACAGATCACAATTCCTGTGGTGATTGCGGCCGGTGCGAAGGGCACCTTATTATCTGAGCTTATAAGAATGGCGAAGCAACTATGGTTCTGTTCGAGCATCATCACCAGACAATAAAGGGCAAGCGGTGCGAATCCGGGCAGATGCGCATTGGATCCTATTAATCCCAGGATATCATTTCCCCATAGGATTGTAATCACTGCTCCAATAAGATATAGCATCAACCAGATATCGTAGGCACGGCCGAAGGTGGAAAGGAGTTCCGCAGTATTACGATGAGTCCGTAAAGAGGCCAGTCGGGGCTGGGATATTGTCATGAAAGTGGTACTGACGGTGCCGACAATCTGCACCACCTGTACCATCAGCCCATACGATCCGAATTCATCCAGAGTGAAATAGAGACCGGCAATAAACATACTCGTACGCAGAATGGCATATGCGCCGATGCTCATCACTGCTGTCCGTTTGGCATTATACCATAATACCTTGAGAATTTCGAATTTACGCCCGGAATCTTCAAAGGAATGGCGAGCAAGTTCGTGACGCATCTCCGGGGTATAGAAATACCAATGGCAGATGAAACGCCCGAAGAAAGGGGATATCAAAGTGGCGAGTGCCACACTCATCAGCCCCCATCCTCCGTACAGACCGCCGATCACAATCAGGAGATATCCCAGTTTAGAGGCGATCTGGGAATATTTTTGTTCCATGATTTTCCCGGCTCCGATGAGCATTGAGGCATAGTAGGAATAGAACACTTGAAATAACACACCGGCCGCAAACACAATCCATATCCAGAGGGAATTGCTTACAAGCGAGAATCCTTTTGTGACATACCATAGGTAGGGTGTGCCTATACCCAGGAGCAATACCACGGCGACTAAAGCCAGAATGGCATAAAGCCAGCGGGCAGTGCGGAGAAGATATCCTAATAGCTGATAATCCACCCCCTCTCCTTTTTCCCCTATACCTTCCTTACGGAATTCGCGGGCACCGGAGAAAACGTATGTGAAGTTTCGGGCGAATTGGGGTGCGAATCCGAGATCGACGAGATTTATAACCCCTCCTATGGTGACAAGCACATAGTTAAGACCGATTTCTTCTGCCGAAAGCATATGCAGAATAAATGGAAGGGTGAGAATCCCGACTCCCATAGAAAGGAATTGGGCCACATAGCTCCATATTATGTCGCGTCTGGTGAGGGTGATTTCTTGCATGAATATCTAAGGAGAGTTTGAGGTTTAGACGGTTTCGATGTCAAGGCGACGTTGAGTGAAGAATCTTCGTGTGGCGGCAAAATACACGAGTGTTCCTGCAATCTGAAGGGCTGCCGCTCCCCAGAATGCTGCGGAGAAGTTGAGATATTCCGCCAGAATTCCTCCACCGAGGATTCCGATTCCCATCCCCAGGTCCCAGGCGGTGAGAATGGATGAATTGGCTGTGCCCCGCTGGTCTTTACGTGCGACTTTGATAAACATATTCAGGAATGCCGGATACATCTGACCGTTACCCAGCCCGATGAGGGCTGCTGAGGTATAATATGCCCATGGTTGCGGACAGAGAGCGAAGAGAGTGAATCCGACGGATGACAACAGCACGCCGACCCCGGCATTTCTTGTGATCAGGCCCTTGCGTAGTGTGCGGGCTCCGAAGAGACGCGAGATGAAGAGTCCGGCAGATAGAATGGCGAAGAAGAGACCGGTGCCGTCGGTGATTCCTAACTGTTCCTTACCATAGATTGCCACATAATTGCTCATCACTCCCCAATCGGCCCCGAAGAAGGCGATGTTGGCCGCCAGGAGCCATCCGCGGGTGAGGAAGAAATGATCGAGGGAGAAGTGGGGCTTGTCCTCGCTCTTGGGTCGCGGACGTGTCTGAACACGTGACACAGTGAGGAGTCCGGCAAGAGCCATCACCAGTGATATCCAGAATAGAATCGTGAAATTATCCGTGGCCGCATATATCCATATTCCGGCGGAAGGGGCGATTGCCATTGCAAGGTTATTGCTTAGTCCATAGAACCCCACCCCTTCATTGCGGCGCGATGAATGAAGCACATCGATTGCCACAGTCTGGTTGGATACTGTGAGCGCTCCGAAGGGAAGACCATGGAGAGTGCGGACAATTGCAAACATAAGGATGCTCGCCGCGCCCACATATCCGGCGAAAAGGATGAAGAAGAAAAAATAGCAGATCATCAACACCTTGTGTCGGTCGAATGAATCGAGGAGAAATCCGCTGAGCGGGCGAATCAGCAGGGCAGCCACCACATACCCCGATAATACGAGGCCGATCATATCCTTATCGGCCGAAAACTGGTGATCAAGATATATGGGCAGGAGAGGAGTGAGGAGATAAAAAGCGAAATAGAGGAGAAAATTGGAAATCATCGCACGGACGAAATTCCGGTTCCAGAGGGGTTCTCGTTTTTCGTTTGTTATGGCCATTGTTTCTGAAGTTTCAGTAATTTACGGCTGAGGTCATGCTCCTCAGAGTTGCCGAAAGAATTGGAATAACTTCTGATTGCGCGAATATCGGCTTTATTGAGACGATATATTCCCCGCCGGCCCATCACCTGGCGACGCTGCAATTTGACATGGAGGTCAGACTCCGCACGAGTGATATCAGCCACATTCACCTTCGCCACCAGCTCAGGGCTATCTTCCGGCTCAGCCCTCTTGAACTGCACTTTATAGAGATTATCGGGCAATAGGGTGACAATGATCCATCCCATAGCCCGTTTGCGCTCATACTCCTCCTTGGCTTCATGGAATTGGGTCATATATATATCCATAGCCCGGCGGAAACCTTCCGGAGTGCGGTCGGCATAGGGATTCCCTTCGATATGGTCGCAGAGAGCCTCGAAGCATTTGAGAGTCACGAGCGTATCCTCCGAAGCCGAGTGAGCTCCTTTATCACCGAATTCGATGCCGAGCTCCTCGGCACATCGTGCGAGCCCCGGCAAGGAATAATAATCCTTGCCGGCCTGCTGACCGATAAAGAGCCAATACATATCCCTGACATCAATGATATGTTTCTCATCAAGCCGCTTCACACCGGCAGCCTTCAGATGATTGATATCTCCTGATGTGGCAAATCCGATGATGTAGGAAGCATCATCGAAAAGCTTCTGGATTTCTGGGAGCGACCGTGAGAAAGAGGGAGCCTTCGCCACATCCTGCGGAGTGATGTGATGGATTGCCATCGATGTGGGCCATTCCTTTATCTCAGTGGGCTTATAGAATTTATGATACACCTCCTCGCCATGGAGATTCCAGGCGGAGAGCTCTATTATTTCCTGATTGTCTACGAATTCGCAGTCGATGAAAAGCATTTCAATAGGTTTACATTCCGGAATATATCGCTACAACCGTCAATTGAATAATCTCAAACTTCGGTCAGCGTTCTGCGCGATAGGGATTGTTAAGGAAATCGTGATAGGCCAGACGTATACCGTCGCGTAATTCGGTGCGGTAGGTCCAGCCAAGGGAGGTGGCTTTATCAACATTGAGCAGTTTGCGGGGCGTACCGTTAGGCTTGGTGGTATCCCATAGGATGCGTCCTGTATAACCGACCACGTCGGCCACTATCTCCGTGAGTTCACGGATGGTGAGTTCCTTTCCGGTTCCGGCATTCACGGTCTCATTCCCGGAATAATTGTTCATAAGGAAGACGCAGAGATCGGCCAGATCATCTACATAAAGAAACTCCCTGAGGGGAGAGCCATCACCCCAGCAGATCACTTCCTCGAGATTATGCTCCTTCGCTTCATGAAACCGGCGGATCAGCGCCGGGAGCACATGGCTATGGAGGGGATGATAATTATCATTAGGCCCGTAGAGATTGGTGGGCATCACGGATATGAAATCCGTGCCATATTGCCGGTTGAGGTATTCGCAATATTTCAATCCTGAAATTTTGGCAAGAGCATATGCCTCATTGGTCTTCTCAAGGGAGCCTGTGAGCAGACAGCTCTCGGGCATAGGCTGGGGTGCCATACGGGGATAAATACAGGATGATCCGAGAAATTCCAGTTTGCGGCAACCGCACTGCCATGCGGCATTGATCACATTCATCTCCAGCATCATGTTCTCATACATGAAATCGGCCGGATGACGGTCGTTAGCCTCGATTCCTCCTACCTTGGCAGCTGCCAGAAACACATATTCCGGACGCTCGGAGGCGAAAAAATCTCTCACGGCCTGTTGGTCGGTAAGGTCAAGCTCGGCATGGGTGCGGGTTATGATATTCTCATACCCCTGAGCGCGGAGGGCGCGCACGATAGCCGAACCCACCATGCCACGGTGGCCGGCGACATATATTTTCGAATGTTTTTCCATAAAACTGGCCTAATCTTTATTATACGGCTCCCTTCAAGCTTTATTTTACGATTCCCTTCTCAAGATATTCGGCAAGGTTGGTGCGGACATGGTCGCCGGCACGCTCTATGGCGACCTTTGCCATATCAGCATCCACCATCAGATTCACGAGCTCCTCAAAGCTTGTCTTCTTCGGATTCCAGCCGAGTTTCTCCTTTGCTTTTGTCGGGTCGCCAAGAAGGTTGACCACATCCGTGGGCCTATAGAAATCGGGAGAGACCTCGACAAGGACTTTCCCGGTCTTCTTATCGATACCCTTCTCATTCTCCCCCTCACCGACAAACTCGAGTTCGATTCCGGCCCGTCGGAAGGCGAAGAGACAGAACTCCCGGACGGAATGCTGCTCGCCGGTGGCGATCACATAATCATCGGGTTCCGGTTGCTGAAGGATGAGCCACATACATTCCACATAATCGCGGGCATAGCCCCAGTCGCGCAGAGATGAAAGATTTCCTAAGTAGAGTTTCTCCTGTTTCCCCTGGGCGATACGGGCGGCGGCGAGAGTGATTTTGCGTGTCACGAATGTCTCTCCGCGACGTTCCGATTCATGATTGAAAAGGATTCCCGAGCAACAATACATGCCGTAAGCCTCCCGGTATTCCTTCACAATCCAGAAGCCATATAGCTTCGCCACAGCATAGGGAGAATAGGGATGGAAAGGAGTGTTCTCATTCTGCGGCACTTCCTCCACCTTTCCATAGAGTTCGGAAGTGGAAGCCTGATATATGCGGCAGGAATCCTTAAGACCGCAGAGTTTCACTGCCTCCAGGATTCTCAGCACTCCGACTGCATCGACATTAGCTGTGAATTCCGGCGCATCGAAGCTCACCTGCACATGGCTCTGGGCCGCCAGATTATATACCTCATCGGGGCGCACCTTGCTCACGATCTGCATCATCGACATTGAGTCGGTCAGATCGCCATAATGGAGGTGGAAATTCTTATGCCCCTCGAGATGGGCGATGCGCTCGCGGAAATCGACCGACGAACGGCGGATTATGCCATGCACGTCGTATCCTTTCTCAAGAAGGAATTCTGCCAGATAGGAGCCATCTTGTCCGGTGATGCCGGTAATGAGTGCGGTCTTCATATGCGTTATCAAATTGGAGGAACTGCAAATATAATAAAAATTCTACGAATGATACCCTATACACCCGGTATATACCGGGTCTATTCATGGGCTTCGATGAGTGCCCTTACCTCATCGGCGCTCCCGTCGAAGGGGCCTTTGCGGGCGAGTTTGAGCGAGCACATGGCGGCAGCCCATTTCCCGGCTTCTTCACAGGAGGCGCCTTGGGAACGTTTCATGAGATAACCTGCCATATAAGTGTCGCCGCATCCTGTGGCATCCACAATCTCCTTGGCCGGATAGGCCGGAATGCGATGGAAGGTGCCTCCCTCGTAGACCAGAGAGCCCTTGTCGCCCAAGGTGAGCACCACTTCCCGACATCCCCAATCTGCCAGAATCCGGGCTGCTTCTTCCGGATCGCTGCTGCTTGTGAGGGTCTCCATCTCATGCTCATTCGCTTTAAGAATATGGATATAGGGCATGATTTCTTTCTTATAGGGGAAGTCGGTGGCCTCCACCGACTCACCGACCACTTTCCGCAGATAACCCTGAATGTCGACGGCCACAATGCCTCGCTCTGCAAGGCGCCGGATTACATCGAGGGGGAAATCATCGCTCAGGAGGGTGCCGAGATGGAAATAGCGTGCTCTGACATTGCTGAGAGATTCCGGGGTGAAGGGATCGGCTTTGGCAAGGACACGCTGAGTACGGTGGTTGCGGTCGGTGCCGTAACGGTTTTCAAAAAACACCGACTTCCGGCTCGGAATCATCTCCACCTCAATTCCGTCGGCCCGAAGGGCCTCCACCACTGCGGTCTCTGTCGGGCCTACGGAAGTGACGAGTCCGAAGCCCCTATGGTCAAGATTCCGGAGGGCCTTGGCGAAATAATAAGCCGTCCCTCCCGGCATATTGGCGGTGAAATCGGGAGTGATCACGCGATCGAGGGTGATATGTCCGATGCAACAGAGATCATATGGTGTTTCTTTCATGGTTTTAATTATTAATTTTTAGCAACTACTTGTGAAACATAAATAATACATTTACTTAACTACTAAATGTATTATAACTGTTTATGAATCACAGAATCCCGGCGAGCCGCCCAAATAGCATAGGCGAGCACCACCGCATATCCTACGGCCGGAATCAGAAAGGCTACCGAAAGCGAGACACTTTCAGCCATAACACTCATCAGCAGCGTTCCTACGGCTCCGCCCAAGGGGGTCATCATCATGAATGAAGAGGCCATTTTCACATTTTCTCCGGCATGAGTCACGGTGAGAGCGAAGATTGTCGGAAACATTATGGCTTCGAAAGCATAACAACAGAAGAGCGCACCATGGGACATGACCCCGAATCCTCCGGCCACGATAAGAGCCGAAAGGGTGGTGGCCAGCGCGCAGAAGAGCAATACTTTTGTAGCCGGGATATAACGCATAATGAAACTTCCCGCGATACGCGCCAGCATAAATAGGCCTAAGGCGCAGAGAGACAGGATTGTGGTGGCTTCCATCTTATCCATCCAGCCATCGGATACGGCATAATTGATAAAGAGAGAATTGATGGATATTTCGGAAATCTCGTAAAAGAACAGCGCCAGGACACCGAGGCGGAAACTTCCGTTTTTCCATAGGCTTCTGATCGCCGCCATGGCGCGGGCCGTATGGGAAATGGGCCGGCTTCCTGTCGCGCCAGCAGGAATCTGATTCATCCCCGCATCCTTACCAGCCGGAATTCCTGACTTTACAGGGGGCTTGGATAATGCCAGTTCGGGGAGGCGGAGCCGGGAGAATAGCACGGCGGCTATCACCACAATACCTCCCATTATCGCATAGGGCACGGATACGGAAGACCCGGGAGAGAACAGCAGCCCGCCCATCACCATCGGCCCCAGAATACAACCGAGGCCATTAAGCGACTGCGCGAGGTTAAGACGGCTCGAGGCCGTGGCCGGAGCTCCGAGTTCGGCGATATAGGGATTGGCGGATGTTTCGAGCATAGCTAATCCGCACCCTAAGATGAACAGCGCGGCAAGAAAGATTCCGAAAGTCATGAATCGTTCGCCGGGAATGAACATGAAGGCTCCCAGAGCGAAAATCGAAAGACCGATCACCACCCCTGCCCTGTATCCACGCCGTATGATGAGCAGACCGGCCGGAATGGCCGTAAGGAAATAGCCGAGGTAGGTCATGGCCTGCACGAGCGCCGAGCGCGAAATCGAGATCGACATAGTGTCCTGGAAATGCTTATTGAGCACATCAAGGCCCGACCGCGCGAATCCCCATAGGAAAAAGAGCGATGCTATCAGGAGGAATGGAATTATATAAGGCTTGGAAACAAGCGGTGATGAATCTTTTCTCATACCAAAGGAACGGTTGGGAGGGCCCACTCGGAATATCACGTCTTTTATTGGATGGAGCCTTAGGAGCCGAAAGCGGCTTCTAAAACCGGAGGCACCGGAGGGCGGTGGGAGAGGGAGGGGCTGATATTTGCGCCATCAACGGCAAAATTAGCAAAATAAGGGGAAATAATTGCTGAAATGATGAAATATTTCTAACTTTGTAATTGCTTCCCCGTAGAATGGTGTTATAGTAATGAAGGCCTTCTGTCCGGGGTCGTAATACGTAGATTCAGATATAATTACATATAAATCCGATTATAAATCAATCTGAAAATGGTAGATTACAAAAGCTTAGGTCTTGTAAACACCAAAGAGATGTTTGCAAAGGCCGTACACGGTGGATATGCAATCCCCGCGTTCAACTTCAACAACATGGAGCAGCTCCAGGCCATCATCAAGGCAGCTGCCGACACTAAGTCACCTGTAATTCTTCAGGTATCCAAGGGCGCACGTCAGTATGCTAACCCTATCCTTCTCCGTTACATGGCACAGGGTGCTGTAGAATATGCTAAGTCACTTGGCTGGGAGAAGCCTCAGATTGTACTTCACCTCGACCATGGTGACACATTCGAGACTTGCAAGGACTGTATCGACAATGGTTTCTCTTCTGTAATGATCGATGGTTCACACCTTTCTTTCGATGAGAACGCAGAGCTCACCAAGAAGGTGGTTGACTACGCTCACCAGTTTGACGTAACAGTAGAGGCAGAGCTTGGTGTACTCGCAGGTGTAGAGGACGAGGTAAGCTCTGACCACCACACATACACAGATCCCGAGGAGGTAATCGAGTTCGTTGCCCGCACAGGTTGCGACAGCCTCGCTATCTCAATCGGTACAAGCCACGGTGCTTACAAGTTCACTGCAGAGCAGTGTACTCGTGACCCCAAGACCGGTCTTCTCGTTCCGCCGCCGTTGGCATTCGATGTTCTCGAGGCAGTAGAGAAGAAGCTTCCCGATTTCCCGATCGTGCTCCACGGTTCTTCTTCAGTACCTCAGGAGTATGTCAAGATCATCGACGAGTACGGTGGCAAGCTTCCTGACGCAATCGGTATCCCCGAGGAGGAGCTCCGCAAGGCAGCTAAGATGGATGTCTGCAAGATCAATATCGACTCAGACTCTCGTCTTGCTATGACAGCAGCTGTACGTAAGGTATTCCATGACAAGCCGGGTGAATTCGATCCCCGTAAGTATCTTGGTCCGGCTCGTGATGAGATGGAGAAGCTTTACAAGCACAAGATCCAGGCCGTTCTCGGCTCAGAAGGCAAGGCTGAGTAATACAGTTGCTTTCATGGCGCGACCATGTGTCGCATTGGCATCGCCATAACATAGATTAAAGGCTGCCGTTCATCGTGAACGGCAGCCTTTAATTTTTTTTATTACTGTCCGCTAAACCATAATGAGATGAGGAGGCTGTGTCAAAATAGGCGCAGCCTCTTCTTTTTAATATGTTGATAAACATAAAACAAAGCCCTGACTTTCTCAAGCCGGGGCTTTGTCATGTCAAAAAGTTTTTGTAACTTTATGA
>JAAVFV010000051.1 GCA_014800525.1 Bacteroidales bacterium
GGCCCGTTTATATTTGTAGTTCGTAATTTCTCTCCTGAGAATCGAATATTTTGCGAAGATCATCAAAAATCGGCTGCCTGAAAAATATCGAAACCTCAGAACGCATAAAAGAGAGGCTGTGCCGTAAACCTTAATTACGACACAGCCTTTTTTTTGCCACGGATATATCTTTTTTATTGCTACGGATATATCTTTGATATTAGAAATTGCTGGCCTGCATCTGCTGAGTGCGCTGACCTTTCTGGCTCTTGTCGCCTTTCTGACCCTTACGATCTTTGCGGTCGCCTTTCCTGGAAGCCTGAGCATGATGAGCGGCTTTCGGACCTTTCTTCATCTGATGCTTGCCTGCAGGGCCGTTCATTACCATATTCTCAAGGAATACAACATAATTATCAGGGCCAATGATTGCTTTCACCTGCTCGAAATATTCTTTCTGAGCGGCTTTACGGGCTGCAATCATCTTTTCACGATCCTCGCGTGAGGCTACCTTTGCGGAATCCTTACGGTCCTTACGGGCAGCGGCCATCTGCTCCTTCATGGCCTTACGGCTCTCGGCACGCTTCTGATTGAGAGTCTGGAGTCCGGCCTTCTGAGCGTCGGTAAGCTGGATTCCATCGAAAGCAGCCATCGGATTGAACATCACGCTATCCTTACTCTGGCCTTTGCGGCCCTTGAAGTCCTTACCGCCTTTGCGAGCCTTTCCATCCTTGCAGGCCTTGTCGCCCTTGCAGTCTTTCTTTGACTTGCAATCCTTCTTATCCTTGCAGTCTTTCTGAGTACATTCCTTCTTGGCAACCTCGCTACCGCCCTTAGCGGCAGTCTGTGCCATCGCACCGGTGGAGAACAGGGCCATTGCAGCCATTGTAAGAGTTAATACCTTCTTCATCATATTCGGATGTCTTTTAATTATTATTCAATTAGATTTAGATAAAACTTATTTTCCTGATGATTAAAATCGGAATTAATAGTTGCAACTGATTGTTTTTATCAGGTTACGTTTGTTTGATTGTTATAACGCTCGAAAGATTAATATCTCCCTGTTGTTTAACTAACATTTAACTACCCAATATTCTAAATCTTAAAAAATAATAAGACGTTTAAACTCTCACCCTTAAAAAGGTGCTGTTGAACAAGATAAAGATTTTACCTTTATAACTATGTGTGTCGGTCGGTAGATGGTTCGGATAACCGATGGAGGGGAGAATATGTGAATGGAGAAGTGATTATTTACCGGAATGAATGGAAGCGGAGTCAGCTATGCGCTTACGATGATCGGTGGATTCCGCCTTCTCTACAAAATAGACACTTGCGATTATCAAAGCTATAGAAAAAATCTGCCACCATGAGAAATGGTCCTGACCCAGAATATAGCTACATATGGCAGCAACTATAAGAATCCAATTGGAATAGAGACCCACCACTGTGGCCGGAAGATTCTTGAGACCTATATCTGTGAGGAGATAACTGAGAGAGGTGGGGAATATCAGGACGAAAGCCAATACCAGAAACGGAACTCCGAATATATCGGAAGTGAGCACGGGAGCAAACCATTTGCCTGAGGCGAGAACCACGATCAACGCCGTGATTGCACCGCCTGAGAAGGTGTATTTGCTGACAGTGGCGTTATCAAGACGTTTGAGGAATTTCTTCTCAATCACCATATAGGCGCTGTAAAGGACCGTAGATAGGAAACAATAGAAATTACCCAACATTGGATTGGAGGCGACATCGCTCTGCTTTTGAGTCAGGACACAGACAAGAGCTCCTCCGATTCCGAGAAGAATACCTATGAAGCGTCCCCATGAGAAGCGGTCGGTGCGGATAATCAGACAAATCACATAGATACATGCCGCCTGCAATCCAATAAATATAGAAGATGAGATTGGAGTTGTATATGTGAGACCCATCAAGAGGGTATACATATATCCGAATACAGTGATTATACCCGTCAACAGGAGTAAACCACGATCGCGCCATGTGACCTTTATCTCTTTATTAGGACGACACCACCCTAAGATCCAGAAGAATGCAGATCCGAATACGAGACGGAGTACAACACCGGTAGAAGCATTCATCCAGCGTGGAAGTAGATACTTGAGTGCATTCTCATTCAAGCCGGAGAATGTCTTGCTTACGATCATCGACACATTGCCGACCATCCGGCCATGATTTAATTTCTTTAGAGCATCGGAGTTAATAGATGCCGATGACAAATTGGATGTAGTGGAAGAACCAACCGAAGCTTCTGACCTCGGATCATTAGTTTGCTGATTATTCATGATTATTTGCAATTGGATGAGGTCGGTTCAGAAAATCGGCCTTTAATATTTTAACGGCCTCTTTCGGCTTATTGTTCCGCTTTATTGGAGATTAAAATCAGCTTACCTGATATAAAAACATCGGGCGTGACTTTCAAAAGTCGCGCCCGATGCGTATAGAGATATAGGATATTTTATTTAATCATTCGACGAGTTTCGGATGTGCCGTCAACATAGTTGATACGAACCACATAGGGCTGGCCCTCTACAGGAGCGGGAATGATGCGGCCCTGCATATCAACGAAGAGCATCGACTTGATTTCCTTCGCAGCCTGGATACCATCAAGACCGGTAACGGGCTGAGTGATAACGAGGTTGAATTCGCGAACGAACTTGCCATCAAGAGAAGTAGCGATAAGCTTGGCGGCACCAACCTTAGAAGGACGCGCCTGACCATCGAGAATGTCGAAGCTACCACCATCTTCACCTACAGTTTCAGATGTCCAGGTTACAGCATCGGTAGAACCGAGAGTGACCATAGCCTTGATATCATCCATTGCGTTACCCTCAGTGGGGAGCACTACAGCAGTAGAGATACCGGCAACACCATAGGCGGGATTAGCAATCTCAGAGCCATAGAAGCTTGTGAGGTAGGGATATCCATAGCCTGTGAGGAAGCCTTCGCCAAGATTGAGAGCGCAGAGCTCGGCAGTTGTCTTAGCTGAGCCGGGGACTGTGGAATATTCCTTTCCGGGGTTAACGGTTGCATCAAAGTATACGTTTGAAGAATCCTCGAAATATGAAGGATGGTCTTCAGCGTTACCGCCAAGATAGCAAGTACCGCTCCACCACTGTTTGGCTTCATTCTCACAGACTACCTTACCGGAGTTGTAGACATTCTGGAGGATAGTGGTTTTGCGGAACATACCGCCGGCGATACCGCCTACACGGAGATTGCCTGTAACGGTGCCTGCATTATAACAGTTGATTACCTTAGGATTACCAGTGGAGATGTAACCGAAAAGACCTCCGGCTGTACCATTGGTATTACCCTCAGTGAGAGTACCCTTGTTATCATACTCATTCGAACCGGTCACATCACCGAGATTAAAGCAGTTGCGGAGCTCCGTGCAGTCGTCACCGGCGATATAGCCTGCCAGACCACCTACGGAGGGGCCCATAGCATAGATCTTACCTGCATTCCAGCAATTAGTGATCAGACCGCCGGAGATCTGGTTGATCAGACCGGCAGCTACACAGATCTGACCGGAAGCAGTGGTACGACCATCAAGGATTACATCGCCGAGGTTATAGCAGTTGTCCATCAGGAAGCCCTTGCTACAAGTCTTAGCCAGACCACCGATAGCGGCAGTGGCACCGGGCTTGGCAGTGATCTTACCGGAGTTCCAGCAATTGTTCATCACGGTGTAAGGCTGATCCTCAGTGAGGGCCTTGGCATTACCGGTGATTGTCTGAACAAGACCGAACGCATTGTAAGAAACGAGAGCCGAGATATTACCTGTGTTGTAGCAACCTTCCATCAATACACCGCTCTTGAGAGAGCTGGCGATACCGGTGATGGCTGTCTTACCGGAGAGATTACCGGTATTGTAGCAGTTTTTCAGCCATGAAGTAGCGGCAGGTTCAACACCGTCAGTAGCAGCCCAGGCAGTGGTGTTGAGTACCACACCTGATACTGTGCCGGCGGTCTCGCCGAGATCGATATCAGCCTCGTTACCGCAACCTTCGAGTTTACCGGTCTTGAGGACTGAGTAAGCCACACCGACGGCGGTGCCGGTACATTTGAAAGTACCCTTGTTGACGCAGTTGCGCATCATGCCACCCACCTCGTAAGCGATACCGCAAGCGGAAGTGGTGGTCGGATTGATCAGACCGGTGTTGACACAGTTCTCAACCAAAGTATTGTCCTGAGTATGCATCACGATACCGGCGCAATAGGTCGATTTCGAGATGATGGTTCCGGAGTTGGAACAGTTTAGAATCTGACCGCCGTCCCAGAGCTTGTAGGCGATACCGGCAGCCTTTGTCGAACCGCCTGCAGTGCCGTTGGCCAGAGTCACGATAGTGGAGACGGTGCCCTTGTTGTGGCAGTTGTCGACAGTACCGTAGACGTTACCGACGATGCCGCCCGCGTTGCTGTAGATGTGGAAATCACCGTTGGCGGTAAGGTTCTTGATCGTACCTTCTGAACCGAGCGTACCGAACAGACCGATCTCAGAACCGCGGTAGAGGTTGGGAGCCTTCCAGCTTGTAGCGGAAGTGGTGGAGTTGAAGTTATTGTATACGTAGTTGGAGACGGTCTTACCGTTACCATCGAAGATACCATTGAACTTCACGCCGTTGACAGCGAGACATTTGATTGAATCTCCCTTGAAATCGAGGTCATTCACCACCTGGAAATGAGTAGCGGGATATTCATACTTAGTTTCGAGCATGAAATCGGACAGCTTGTTCCAGTCCTCCGGAGTCTCGATGAGGAACGGGCTTGCAGCCGTGCCCTCACCCTTGAGGATAGCCGGAACAGCAGCCAGAGCAAATACCTTGGAGAAGGCACCGTTGGTACCGATAATTGTATCTGTCGGGACTACATTACCCTCGGGCATTGTTACGCTAAGAACCTGACCATTGATCTTGAATACTGAATCAGCAGTAAGTTTCCAGGTTGTGCCTGTGCTCAGATCGACGGGTTTGGTGAGGTTATTGCGGACCATACCCTCAGGGAAGAAGATCACCATGGAGCGAAGAGCCTCGGAAGCCTTCTCATCCTTATAGGCGGCGAGTACCGGATACTTCTTGGCGCTGAAATCGAAGGCCTTGGCATCAAGACCTGCGAGAGCCTCTCCTGAAGTGATCTGCGCTGAAGCGAGGCCTGTGATACCGGAAAGACCGGCGTTGTTGGAGCCTCCGTTGATATTGATTGATGAATCATAGTAGTTGTCGGCCACAGTCACTGAGCTGCTGTACTGACCGATGATGGCGCCACGGCGAACATCGTTTGCCCAGGAAGTGACAATACCATTGTTGACGCAATGTGAAACTGAACCCTGGCTGATGTAACCGATGATACCGCCCACACCCCAGTTGGAGGATACGCTACCGTTGTTGACACACTGGTCGACCATAGCAGTGGCATATCCGGCCATGGTCTGGTGCGTGCCGACAATACCACCGAGAGTATTGAAATTGAATGTGCTGTACTCCGAGCCGAGCGATTTGCCATAGACGTCGCCATCATTCTGACAGCCCTGAACGAGAGCGTAGTTCTGACCCACGATACCGCCACCGGTGGTTGTGCCGCAAGTAACAGTACCGGCATTGTAGCAGTTCACCACCTTAGCAACGTCGAGAGGTTGGCCGAGGGGGCTGAGCACATTGGCGCTGCGGCTCGTGATACCGCCTACATAAGCAGTGTAGGAAGCCACGGGAGCATAATTCTTTACATTCTCAATCGAACCGAAGGAAGCACCGACAGCGGAGCCGACGTAGGCCACGCCGCGGAAAGAGTTGGACGCATCAAAGACGATGTTTTTAACAGCACCGGTCTCGCTAAGCATACCAATAAGGCCTACGAACTGCATGGAGGCATCCTTATCAAGAGCCTCACCATTCATTACGATACCTTCGATCTTGAGATTCTTGATCGTATGGTTCGCACCATCGAGAACCGCACCGAACTCAGCGCCTGAGGCAGTGCCGATACCCTGGAACGAAGAACCGGCAAAATCGATATCGTTTGTAACGGTGAAGTAGTCGCCTGCATGGCTCTGGTTGTAGGTGCTGACGGCAGTGTTGAGCTTAACGAAATCAGCAGCGGAAGAAAGCTGATAGGGAGAAGCCTCTGTGCCTTCGCCCTGGAACCAATGAGGAACGATACCGAGACGATAATACTTCATGCCCCAGCCATCTTTCGACTGAGCTACCACTATAGACTGAGCATACTCATCCTTAATAGTCACATTTGAGCCGGAAATGGCAAGAGCGTTTGTGGAGGTAACCACATTGCTGCCGTCGGCGATACCCCAGGTAACATCAGTGACAGGAGTTACGGTAAAGTTCTTGGAGACTTTGGTAGAGTTCTGACCGTCGGCAAGCACGAGGGCAGCTGAAGCGAGCTCAGCCACCTGAGTATCGGCAAGAGCGGCGATTACGGGATACTTACCGGCCTGAGCTTTCCATACGGAAGCATCGAAACCTGCGGGAAGAGAAGCGGTGAAGAAGCTTGTGGGACGACCCCATTCATCACCGGATACCATGGCCACCTGATTATCATAGAAAGAATTTACGAAAGCGAGTTCGTAAGGCTGCGGACCGGTCCAGCTTGCGGAGATGAAGGTGGAGCCATACATGCTCTTATGGGAATTGGTCGAGGCAGAGTAGACCTGACCGGCATAGAAGCAGTTGGTGATTACCGGCACATCCTGGATTGCGCTTCCTCCTGAAGAAGAATAAGAATAGGAACAACCCATATAACCCATCAGACCGCCTGCTAAATCCTTAGCATTAGCGGAAGCCTGGAGGATATAGGATGCAGAATAGCAGTTGGTCATCTTTGCAGCCTGGCAGTAGCCGGCCAGACCACCCTGATAGCAGTTGATGGCAGTACCGGTGGTGGAGCCGATTGAAGGATTGCCAACGGCCTGAATGGTCATTGTGGTCATTGAGTTCTGAAGGTGAGACTCAGTGATAAGACGACCTACAAGACCACCTGAGCAGGCATAACCGTCCTGATCGTTGATGGATCCTGTGGAGGTACAGTTGATGATTTCAGTCTTTGAGGCCGCACCGACGATACCAGCAGCATCATGGGATGTGGATGCGAAATAGAGACTATGGATGATGTTGGCGCGAACCTGACAACCGGAGATGACTGCACTTGCCGACTGACCGGCGATACCGGCAACAGAGCCGTTACCCTGGAGAGCACCCTGGAAAGAGGAATTAAGCACCTTACCACCCTTTAGACCGCCGGCGATACCGGCAGCCATATCGCCATTGACGATAACGATTGAGCTGGTGACGTTGGCATTATCGATTGTGCCTTCACACCAGCCTGCGATAACACCGGCCTGACTGCCGGCAGAGCCGATGCGGATATTCACGGCATTGATATTCTTCACCACACCTTTTGCTCCGATAGCTCCGAAGAGACCGAAATTGTCAATGCTTGTGGAGGTGACGGTAAGATTCTTGAAAGTGAATCCGGCACCATCGAATGTGCCATTGAATGGTACTGCGGTGTCGCCTACGGGAATATAGACACCCTCGGATACGGAAGATAGATCCAGGTCGGCAGCGAGCTTGAAGAATGTACCGGCGTAATCGTTACCTTCAGCCACTGCAGCAGCCAGAGTCTGGAAGTCGGCCACAGTCTTAATCAGGTAAGGAGAAGCCTCGGTGCCGTTGCCTTCGCCCTTGAACTCCGGAGTAGCAGGCCATTTGATAGGGGTCTGGAAACTGAGGGTTGCATTGTTGTAGGCATAACCCACATACATTGAGGGCAACTGACGCGAGGCGATTAGCCATTGTCCGAACACTACCTCCGAACCGGCCTCATTACCCTTACCGATAAGATTGGCACCGGGCTGGGCCTTACCGGTGGTCGGGTTGGCGGGATAGAGATAGAATTCGCCATACATCTGGTTGTTATAGACCAATGAGTTGGGGACCACAATCTGACGAGTGGAGGTGAGTCGTGCATTGATGGTCTCGCAAGTGATACCTGAAAGACCGATTAATGTCACGGAATTGTCAGAAGTCTGTTCCACGAGCATACCGTAAGATACGGGTTTATTCTCGTCAAGAGTGTTCTGGGCTGTGACAGTCACATTCGCCGGTTTCCATACGGAGTTGGTGAAGAAATTGAATCCACGGCCGGCATTGGCACCCTCAGTGATGAGAAGACCCCATCCGGGGAGAGTGATTTCTCCCTGCGCATTGATCGTGCCCTTGATGTCACTCTTTGAATATGTGATTTGCCCCCCTTCAAATGACATCGGAACAATGTATACATCGTCTGAGCCGGTTGAGCCAATCACCTGATAGGGGATTGTCACGGTTCCGGCAGCAGCGTCGATAGTTGCATTAACAGGGGTGGTCTGACCATAGATTCCGGTCATTGTGTATTGGCCTGCAGCTGCTCCTTCGGCGAGGGTGACACGGTAATGGTAGACAGAACCCTGATAGTTGTTGTCTGTGGTGATGAGGTCACCGAGCTTTACGGTTCCTGCTGCTTTGGGGCTTACGCTTTTAGAGTCGGCCGGAGTTTTAACTACAGTTGCTGTTATATCAGCATTGTCGAAATGGACGGCATCGATACCGACACGCTCGATGGCGGCGATATTGAAAGGAGTGTCGTCGGACTGCAACGACGGACTGAGTTTCTCGACAGGAATCATATCGGCGGCGGCCGTCATGATGGGTTGAGCTTCCTTAAGCCAGGCATTTTGCGGACCTGCGATAAGGGCTTTCTGCAACGTCGAGAAATCAGCACGCTGCACTTGGGCTGCGGCCGAAATTGAAACGGCGGCAAGAGCCCAGATGAGTGTACGTCTCTTTGTCATAGATAAGTATTAAGTATTATAATAAAAATGTAATATCAGAATTTGTGAGACCTGATTGAAAGTGAAGGATGGGATTGATCCGCGTTCGATCAGGGATTAGAGAAAGATGGGAAGGGCACGTATACCGGTCGCGACCGGTTAGGCATAACAAAGAGGGTGGGCGACTCTGAAGGGTTGAGATGCGGATAATAGGCATTCATAGCCACTTGCCAAGAAACCTCCGAGGCTTCACTATTGACAAGATATCGCCCACACCGCAAAAGTAATTAAAAAATATTAAAATAACAAATCTATTTTTATTTCGAAATTTCGATGATGTCTTATCTAATCACTGTATCCCTATTGCGAATTAAATACGTTACCGCAGGGTATACAATATAAAACTCCGTCGTTACGCAGAACCATATTTCACATGTCATATTTCACATCCCCACTCATATGGAATCAGGGTGAAAATGGGCATTTCAAATTAGGTTAAGCCTCAATATAAAATCAGGCTCCATACATTACGATTGGATGGAGCGTGAACGCCCCCTGTATAAACTTACTCTGAGGAAAAATGTTTTAGTAGTAACACAGTCGGAAAGGCTTAGAAAATTATTGAATAATAAATACCAATACTATGGAAACAGAGAAAATCAAACAGCTTGAGAAGGAGGAGGGGGTGGTTCTTGTAGAGTTCTATGCCTCATGGTGCCCCCACTGTCAGAAGATGATGCCTGTGGTGGATGATGTCAAGGCTCTTTTTGAGGGACGTGCACCCGTGTATCAGTTTGATATTGATGAAAATTCCGAGTTCGCAGATTCGCTTGATGTGAATTCGATTCCCACATTCATTATCTTCAAAGGGGGAGAGCCGGTATGGCGAACTTCCGGAGAACTTTCGGCCGATAAGCTTTCAGCCGAACTCGAAAAGGCCTTGGCTTAATCCAGAAGACATAAGTAGTTACTAAGTAAGTATTCAAAATTAATTGCTGAGAGTTACTTAGCAACTGCTTAAACAAATAACATCTATCGCTATGGCAAAGGAAGGGAGTCTATTTTCTGATTTTTTGAGTGCGCTTGAAATCAAACATACTGTGGATTACAGCAATCAGCAATTTGAGAACATGAATTTCAAGTCGCTCTTCGGTTTTTCACGTCTGCTTTCAAGCTATGGGATTCCTAATTCCGCATTCCGCCTCGGCTCAGTGGAGGAGCTTATGGAAATTCCAGTACCGTTTATTGCTCAGAAGTCTTCCTCCTTTGTTATCGTAACCGATATCAGGGAGACAGATAATAAGAGGATGGTGACGTGGAAGTCGGTCAGCGGAGTGGAATCCGGTTCGGAGGCAGAATTTTTAAAAGGATGTTCCGGGATAGTGTTGCAAGCGTATCCGGATGAAAATTCCGCTGAGCCTGATTACCGAAGCCATCATCTCCTCGATATTGCCCGTCTGGGGAAGAGATGGATTCTGATGCTATGCGGATTTATTCTCCTGATATGGGGATTTGTCAGTTCGGGGTTATATCGCAATGTATCTACCTTTCTGCTTACGCTGGTGGATTTAGGAGGCCTTGGAGTCACCTGGCTGCTGATCCTTAAATCACTTAAAGTGAAAAGCGCAACTGCTGATAATGTCTGTGGAGTGTTGCAAAAGCATGGATGCGACCATGTGCTTGAAGATAAAGCTTCGAGCTTTTTCGGAGTATTCAGCTGGAGCGAGGTAGGCTTCGCCTATTTCTCTGTGAGTCTGGCGGCTCTTCTTGTTTTTCCTCAATTTACCGGTACATTGGCATTGATCAATGGATGTTGTCTCCCCTTCACGGTTTGGAGCATATGGTATCAGAAATTCAAGATAAAGACATGGTGCACCCTCTGCGTGATTACGCAGACTCTGCTTTGGTGTCAGTTTCTATGCTATCTCCTTGGAGGATGGTGGGCATTTGCCTTCCCGATTCAAGCGGCAATTATTCCTTTAGGGTGTGCCTATGCAGGCACAATGTTGGCAATTAATGCAGTGTGTGAATTTATTAAAAAGAGGATATGATATGAAGCAGATTAAACCAATCGCTTTTGAGGACGCTCACAAATTGACCCCCGCGGAGATGAACGCTCTCCACATGGAAACCGGTCTCCATTCCGATATTGTCCCGGCTTCCGTCCACAAGCTGGACTGACCGTAGTCAGTCAGTTAAACAACCGATAAGCATAGGCTCCATCCGCTAAATTTCTTAGAAAATTTAGCGGATGGAGCCTATGTGAATTTCTGACGTAATCAGTATCTGAGGTTGGGGACAGGACCATATTGGTTCTCGGTCATCTGGCTATCCTGACATAGATAGACAAGAATGATGATGAAGCCAGCCACCGGCAAGAGAAACCATAGGATGTTTTACCGAAACATTGTAAATAATTAATATTGTATAAATCAGGAATATTTATTTGGGTACTATCAAAACCACAGTGCCTAAGATTTATAGATGAATAAATCGATGGGAAGATTGGATATATTGGAATTTTTATTTAACTTTGCAGGCAAATTAAGGGCAATTATAGATGGCTTCATTTGTATACGCATATCATCATCACCATCACCATATTTGGAAGCAAATAGGGTAGGCGCTGATGTGTTCGTAATGGCCATCAATGATATATTAAATTTATAATGAAAAAGCTTACCACTGAAAAGATGGTAAGCTTTTTTATTTTTATATCGGCGGAGGGGGGCCGACAGAGTCGGGACGGAAACTGCTTCGCGCTGATTAAGAAACCGGCTAGGGGAGATCGGGGAGATGGGGAGATTTGGCTGAGGGGAGATCGGGCAGATGGGGAGGAGAAAGAAGATGAGGGGGAAGATTGAATAGAAAATTATCAAATAATTATGCTTAGAATAGCTATACAGAACAAGGGCCGACTGTCAGAAGAATCGGTGGAACTGCTTCATGGAGCAGGTGTGAAATTTGACAACGTAAAGCGTAAATATCTGGTTAAGGCAAGAAACTTTCCTACGGAAGTGCTTTACCTTCGTGATGACGATATCCCCGGAGTGGTGGCTTCAGGGTCTGCTAATGTGGGAATCGTCGGACTCAATGAGGTCCGTGAGAAAATGGGCGACTCAGATGCTGTCAAGATTGTGCGTAAGTTAGGCTTCGGGTATTGTCGCTTGTGTCTGGCTATTCCCAAGAACGAGACATACAACGGTCTGGAATACTTCGAGGGAAAACGTGTGGCGACTTCCTATCCCCGTATTCTCAAGGATTTCTTCAGCAAGCATGGGATAAAAGCTGAAATAGCCGAGATCTCCGGAAGTGTGGAGATCACCCCCTCAGCCGGTATGGCAGATGCCATTTTCGATATCGTGTCATCAGGAGGAACTCTGGTTTCGAACGGACTGAAGGAAGTGGAGACTGTTTTGGAATCCGAGGCAGTGCTTATCACTAATCCGAAGCTGAGTGAGGAGGACCAGGGTATTCTTAATGAACTCCTTTTCCGGATTGATTCCGAGTGCATCAGTCGCGGCAAGAAATATCTGTTGATGAATATCCCGACAGCATCGCTTGAAAAGGCAATCGAACTTCTTCCGGCCATGCGTTCTCCGACAGTGATGCCGTTGGCTGCCGAAGGATGGTGTTCACTCCATTCGGTGGTGGATTCTTCGGAGCTATGGGATAAGGTCCGTAAGCTTAAAGAGATTGGAGCTGAGGGCATATTGGTGCTTAATCTTGATAAAATCATTCCTTAATCATCTGATAGCATGAAAATATTCAATAATCCGCCTCGCGAAGAATGGCCGGATCTTTGCGAACGAGGTGGTAGCGACAATGAGGCTGTCTCCAAAACGGCCCGATTGATTCTGGAGCGTGTCCGTAAAGGAGGGGATGCCGCTCTGACAGCAATCACCCGGGAAATTGACGGCTTTGAGATTCTTGATTTTCGTGTAAGCGATGCGGAGATTGAGGATGCAGCCGGAATGGTCAGCGAAGAATTGAAAAAAGCCATTGATGATGCAATCGCCAACATCAGAGCATTCCATGAAGCTCAGCTCCCGAAGGAAATTACGGTAGAGACCACTCCGGGTGTCACCTGTATCCAACGCCCTGTGCCTATTGCTAATGTAGGACTTTATATACCCGGAGGCACGGCTCCGCTATTCTCGACAGTGTTAATGTTAGCGGTTCCGGCATCAATTGCGGGATGCCGTCGTGTGGTGATGTGCAGTCCGTGTGGAAAGGATGGGAAAATAGCTCCGGTAGTGGTATATGCGGCCTCCCGTTGCGGCATCAGGGAAATCTATAAACTCGGAGGAGCACAGGCAATCGGAGCTATGGCCTATGGTACACAGACCATCCTCCCCGTCGATAAGATCTTCGGGCCCGGTAACCGGTATGTCACAGCTGCTAAACAGACGGTCAGTCAGCAGGGGACAGCAATCGATATGCCCGCCGGCCCATCAGAGGTGATGGTTTTGGCCGACTCATCGGCTGATCCTGAATTTGTGGCGGCCGATCTTCTGTCGCAGTGTGAACATGGACGAGATTCCCAGGCGATAGCGGTCTGTGATAGCGAAGAGTTAGCGAAACGGATTGCAGAAGCCACCGAACGCCAGGCCGCAGCGTTGAAACGCTGTGACTATGTGAACGAATCCCTGGCTAATAGCCGCATAATCATTCTTTCGGACCGTAGTGCTATGGTCGACTTTGCCAACCGTTATGCACCGGAGCATCTCATCATATCGCTTGGCGATGCTGAAGCAGTGCTGAATGAGATCAGCGCTGCGGGGAGTGTATTTATGGGAAACTATTCTCCGGAAAGTGCGGGCGATTATGCCTCGGGCACAAACCATACTCTCCCCACGGCAGGCTGGGCGGCCTCACTGAGCGGTGTCAACACGGATGCATTTATGCGTAAAATGACAATTCAGACCATAACTCCGGAAGGCCTCCGCGCATTAGCTCCGACTATAATCTCGATGGCCGAGGCCGAGGGGCTCGATGGCCATGCGAATGCCGTGCGTGTCAGAGTGGTGGAGAAATAATACGGGAATGATGATTAATGAGATGATGAAGAAAGATATAAAGAAGCTGCTCCGTCCCAATATAGCTGCCCTTACACCATATTCCACGGCCAGAGATGAATTCCAAGGCTCTGCGGAAGTGTATCTGGATGCGAATGAAAGCGCTTACGACAATGGCTTCAACCGTTATCCCGATCCGCGTCAGAAGGTGCTTAAAAAAGCTATCGCGCAGGCGGAGAATATCAAGGAAGAATGCTTGTTCTTAGGGAATGGTAGCGATGAGGCTATCGATGTGTTGTTGCGTGTGTTCTGTAATCCGGGGGTTGATAACGTGGTATCGATCAGTCCGAGCTATGGTATGTATGAAGTTGCGACCGCTACCAACGATGTCGAACTACGGAAGGTAAGACTCCGTGAGGATTTCTCACTTGATGCGGAAGCCCTTCTTGCAGCTGTTGACGAAAAGACTAAAATTGTGTTTCTGTGCTCGCCCAACAATCCTTCAGGCAACTTGCTCAACGAGGAGGATATTCTGCGGATTGCGCAAGCTATGGATGGCATAGTGGTGGTGGATGAGGCATATATTCATTATAGCGACCACCCCGGGTTCGCCGACCGGATAGAATCACAGAACAATATAGTGGTGCTCCGCACTCTCTCCAAAGCCCGCGCCATGGCCGGTCTCCGGGTCGGGATGGCAATTGCCGATCCGGAGATTGTGGAGGTGATGTCGATGGTGAAATATCCTTATAATCTATCGCAAGCCACTATAAATGAGGCGTTACGTCATCTTGACACTCCCTCTTTGACCCGCACGAAGGAGGAAATTTCCACCACAATAAAAGAGAGGGCCCGTATGGCTGAGTCGCTCCCTGAATTGGCGTGTGTGAAGAAAGTATATCCCTCTGATGCCAATTTCCTGTTAGTGAAGGTTGACAATGCCGATGCTCTCTATGATTACTTAGCTTCCAAAGGCATCATTGTAAGAAACCGCAACAGAGTGCCGGGATGTGAAGGAACCCTTCGAATCACTATCGGCCGTCCGGAGGAGAACGATAGGGTGCTTGAGGAAATAAGGAATTATGCCGGTGAGGTGCTTAATGATTGAAAAATGAAGAAACGCCTGTTGATTATTGATCGTGATGGAACGATAATAGAGGAGCCGCCGGTGGATTATCAGGTTGACTCGCTTGAAAAGCTGGAGTTCGTACCCGGAGCAATCACTGCCCTATCCCGCACAGCCGAATTGGCTGACCGCTATCTCTTTATGATGGCCTCAAATCAGGATGGTCTCGGCACCGCTTCCTTTCCGGAGGAAACATTTCATCCGGCTCATAACAAGATGTTGCGCACGCTTGAAGGAGAGGGCTTTAAGTTTGACCGCCAGTTGATAGACCCCTCGATGCCGGAGGAGAATTCCCCCAATCGGAAACCAGGAACCGGGATGTTCGGAGAATTTATCGGTAATCCGGAGTATAATCTGGAGGAGTCTGTGGTGATCGGGGATAGGTTGACGGATGTGAAACTTGCCGAAAACTTAGGATGCCGGGCTATTCTTCTGGACAGAACCGGCGAGACTCGCAAAGCACTCTCAGAGGAACAGCAGAATTCAGATCGTATCCGGGTGGCTGATTCCTGGGGTAAGATTGCCGAATGGCTAAGGGTCGATTCACGTTGCGTCACTATCCAACGTAAGACCCGGGAGACAGATATCCGTGTCACGGTAGATCTGGATGGCCGAGGGCCTCATGGAGCCGATACCGGGCTGAAATTCTTCGACCATATGCTTGATCAGATCGATCATCATTCGGGATGTTCGCTAAGGGTGGAATGTAAGGGTGATCTGGAGGTGGATGAACATCACACGATGGAGGATACGGCAATCGTGATCGGCCAGGCGGTTTTCCAAGCCTTGGGAGATAAACGAGGCTTGGCGCGCTATGGGTTTGCACTTCCGATGGATGAATGTCGAGCGATGGTGTTGCTCGACTTCGGAGGCCGTGCCGACTTCATCTGGGATGTGGAGTTTACACGAGAATATGTAGGCGATACTCCGACGGAAATGTTCAGCCATTTCTTCAAGAGTCTGTGTCATGCAATGAACTGTAACCTTCAGATTTCCGCCTCCGGAGAAAATAATCATCATCTGATAGAGGCTGTTTTCAAGGGATTTGCAAGAGCATTGGGAATGGCTGTGAAGCGGGATGTATTCTCGGGCGAACTCCCTTCAAGCAAGGGAAAATTGTGAACCTTAGACCATTTTAGCTGAATCAAAGTAAGAGAAATGATAGCAATTATAGATTATGATATGGGGAACCTGAGGAGCGTGAAGAATGCTCTTCATGAATTGGGAGCCGATTATAAGGTAACTGCCGATCCCCGCGATATCCGGGAGGCTGAGCGTGTGTTGCTTCCGGGTGTGGGAAATGCTGCGGAGGCGATGCATAAGCTTCGCGAGCGTGGATTAATCGAGACAATTCTGAGATTGCGCCGTCCTGTGTTGGGAATATGCGTGGGGATGCAGGTGATGTGTCGTCATTCCGAGGAGGGTGATGCCGAATGTATGGGTATTTTCGATGCATTCGTAAAGAAATTCGAACCGGGCCCGGAGCTTAAGGTGCCTCATACGGGTTGGAATACAATCCATAATCTTGAGAGTAAGCTCTTCAAGGGTATCAAGGGAGGAGAATGGGTCTATTATGTTCATTCCTATTACGCGGGGCTCTGTCCGGATACGATAGCCACAACCATAGCACCCCCTCGCTTCAGCGCAGCCCTGAAATATGAGAATTTCTATGGCACACAATTCCATCCGGAGAAAAGTGGAGAGACGGGTCGCAAAATTTTAGAGAATTTTTTACGGCTGTAGGAGCCTTACCATGAAGTTTAGACAACTTCATATGAACTTCGATAACATATAAAATGAGCGAAACTAATAAGATAGAGATTATTCCGGCGATTGATCTGATCGGAGGTCGGACCGTGCGGCTTAGTCAAGGCGACTATGATCGGGTGGATACCTATGAGGCCACACCTGCAGAGGCGGCTTTACGTTATGTCACAGCCGGCTTTGAACGTATTCATGTGGTGGATCTTGATGGAGCGAAGGCCTCTGAACCGAAAAATCTTGAAACACTACGTAAGATATCGGAGATTCCCGGAGTAAGAGTGGAATGGGGTGGAGGAATAAAGACTCGCGAGGCATTGTGCGAGGTGTTTGAAGCCGGGGCCTCATATGCAGTAATAGGAAGTGTGGCCGCAAAGAATCCCGACCTCTTCATTGATTGGCTTGATGAATTCGGAGGAGAGAAGATGGTGTTTGGGGCCGATCTTCTGAATGGAGAGATTAAAATCAACGGTTGGCTGGAGGCTTCGGATGCGAATCTCGATAGCTTGCTGGAAAGATTTATGGCTCATGGTCTGCAACGGACTATCTGCACAGATATCTCCAAAGATGGCATGCTCTCCGGACCGGCTTTCGATATGTATGCGCGCCTTCAGCAGCGCTGGCCTGAAATGAATTTCACGGTATCGGGGGGTATCAGCTCGATGGATGATATTCTGAAACTTCAGGAAATGGGAATGAAAAGTGTGATTGTCGGAAAGGCATTGTATGAAGGGCATATCACATTGCGAGATCTGATGGAATTCAAAGGATAAATTATGGTAGCCAAGCGAATTATACCCTGTCTGGATGTAAAGGGGGGGAAGACAGTGAAGGGAATTCATTTTGAGAATCTTCGGGAGGTGGGAGATCCCGTGGAATTGGGTCAGTATTATGCAGCGCAGGGAGCGGATGAACTGGTGTATCTGGATATAAGTGCAACGCTCGAAGGTCGCGACACGTTTACGCGTCTTGTGGAGCGTATTGCTGACGGCATCAATATTCCTTTCACAGTGGGGGGAGGAATCAAGAGTCTGGAGGATGCCTCGCGTATGCTGGAAGCGGGGGCGGATAAAATCACACTTAACACAGCCGCGGTGGAAAATCCCGGTCTGATAGACAGTCTTGCCGGGAAATACGGGCGCCAATTTGTGGTTGTGGCGGTGGATGCCCGAAGGGATGATAACGGAATATGGCATGTCACCACCCATGCCGGGAGCCATACCACCGACCGCGAGCTTTTTGCCTGGGCTGAGGAAGCCGAGGATCGTGGTGCCGGGGAGATAATGTTTACCTCCATGAATCATGACGGCACTAAATCCGGTTATCCCTGTGATACATTTGCCCGCCTTTCGGAAGAGTTATCTATTCCGGTGATTGCCTCCGGCGGGGCCGGAAGCATAGAGGATATAGCGGCAGTGCTCACCGAAGGATGTGCGGATGCAGCCTTGGCGGCAAGTATCTTCCATTTCGGAGAGATCGGAATCCCGGAATTGAAGCGGGAGCTGGTGGACCGGGGGGTTAGAGTCAGAGTTGTTTAGACTGGAGTGGCCGACAGAGTCGGGACGGAAACTGCTTCGCGCTGGCGGGGGTGCTGCTTCATCGCCTATCGGGCGATGCACGTAACGAGCTTCACGCTGGCGGGGGAGAAATTATTATGAGATATGAAGTATATGAAATTCGAAGAATTTAATTTTGATAAATTAGGGGATGGGTTATTGCCTGTAATTGTGCAGGATGCCGTGACTCTGAGAGTTCTGATGCTGGGCTATATGAACAAGGAGGCATATGAGAAAACAGTAGAGACGGGGAATGTCACCTTCTGGTCGCGTAGCCGCAAGGCACTTTGGACAAAGGGGGAGACAAGCGGGCATTTCCTGCGGATGGTGGAGATGTATCCCGACTGCGATTCTGATGCTCTGCTTGTGATGGCTAATCCGATTGGCCCTACTTGTCATCGTGGCACTACGGCTTGTTTCGACACACGCGAGAGCGAAGGATTTATCCGTCGTCTGGAGAGTGTGATTGAGGGTCGTTACCGTGAGATGCCTGAGGACTCCTACACTACCCGTCTTTTTATCAAGGGTGTGAAGAAAATTGCGCAGAAAGTAGGGGAGGAGGCTGTGGAGGCCACTATTGAGGCTGTAGATGGTAATCGTTCGCGGTTCCTTTATGAAGCCGGAGATCTTATTTATCATCTTCTGGTATTATTGCGTCAGATGGACTGCTCATTGGCAGATGTGGAGGAGGAACTTCAGCTCCGGCATTCCTGACACTCGGGCAATTGCCGAAATAAATAAGCAGAAATAAATAAAAACACCATTCTCATTTTCTGAAATGAGAATGGTGTTTTTATTTATGGTATAACCGGATTATTTATGGTAGGAGCGGATTATAAGGCGAACTTGTAGGTCTGGCCATCAACGATCACCACGACAATGCCCTCCTTATTGATGGTAAAGGTCTGCACCTCTGCGGAATCATTGCGGAAGATGACCATGCCGTTGAGGTCGGCAACGATGATGCTGCGACCTGTTACGGTCAACTCCCCGTCGGCCGATTTCCATGCGCCTGCAGTTGAGGCTACCACATCCTCCACTGCCATGGGAACCAATTTCACCAGAATCTTCTCGGACTCGGGCGACTCTATCTCCCCAACCGTAGCGGAAGCACCCGAACCTATCACAGTCTGGGCAAGAGCGATGACAGTGTAGTAATAATCGGTATCCTCATCGAGAGTCATCGCCACCTTGTAAGATGTCTGGTCGGTCGAATGGGAGCTTATCTGGCGTTCTACGACGCTTCCGGCGGGAAGTTCCTGCATCACTGTCACCTCATCAATGAAAAGCTTCATGGAGCTTCCATCGGATTGGGTGAATGTGATGCTGAGACGACAATTTTCGGCACCTTTGGTGAAATTGAACGTATAATCAGCGAAGTCTGCCTGATCGATAGTCTTGTCCACGGATTCAATCACCTTGTCATCGGCATCAAGGATTGCGACCGTAACGGTATCCTTGGATGCTTCAAACCCGCTGTAGCTACGGGTGGCGGCCTTGAGAATGAACTGGAACTTGCCGTCGCACTGCGAGAGATTCATTGCAGGAGTGATGAGTGTGCCGCTCTTGCTGATGGGATAGATCACGTAATATCCGGCTGCGAATGTCTTGGAACTGTCTGTGATCCAACCTTTTGAGCCGGTGTAATCATTGAGGTCCTTGCCATTGCCATAATCGAGGCTTGAGGGAGAGCCGAATGTGATGCCTGAGAAATCCTCATTGAACACGGCGAGCTTTTGAGTCTCGGAGAGGGTGATCTTAGAATATACATTCACGGAATAGCCTACGGCACCTTCCACGCCCTCCCAATTGGCGGTGAAGCCTGCGGCTGTGACATCAGTGGCTTCAAGAGCTTTCGGAGCCGCTACTGAATCTATTTTCTTTATGAGCTTCACAACATTCGATTCCTCGGATTTTGCAGTTGCAGTCTCGGCGAAAGCCACATAATAGTATTCCTTCGCGGGGTCGAGGTCAGTGATAGTGGCAGACGCGCTGGAGGAATAGGATGAGAGTTTCTTAAGTTCGGCACCCTGAACGAAGTATACCCTGTTTCCTGCGGCATCGAGTGAGAATACATCGGCGGAGAATTTTGTGGCACCGGCCACGGCCGAACACTCAGCCTTAAACTGCGTTCCATCGTAATCGGAAGGGAGATATGCCTCGGGGGTTGCGATGAAGGCATCGCTGTATTCCACCTTGAGGCTCTCAAGATAGAAACCGGCGACACAGAGGAAAGGCACCATCTTGATTGAAGAAGTGCTTCTCACATTGCCCACGTATGACACCACGTCAACCCATTGGTTAGCTTTCTCATCCATGATATATTCGGAGACATAATCGGCCGAGGAATAACCGGGCTGATATTGGAAGCCTCCGGAATAATCCTTCATCTTGACACGGGCGGTGATACGCACTGTTCCTCCGGTAGAGGGCAAACCGGAGGTTGAGCCGAAGGATTTGAGCGTAATCGATGAGGTACTGCTTTCACTCACCAGAATCTTGCCGCCGGCGGCGGACACACCGTTGATCGAACTTATGCCATCAACGATTCCCGACAGCTGGTAGGACATCAGGGATTTAGGACTCTCCTCGCTTCCCTCAGTGACTTTCGTAAAGTCGGCATCCAGAAGAACCTTCACATTGGCATCGGACTGGGCATTAATTCCGAACGCCACCAACATGGTTAGAACAGTAAGTAATAATTTCTTCATAAGGGGTAAATTAATTGATTGAAGTGTTATGTTATAGGAGTGTTATAGGAACACGTGTTCCAAGATGAGGAATATAAAATAACATATGCAGGCTTGCCTGATAACATTAAAATGAGTAAATTAGACAGTCTAATTAACCAACAGACTCTGCTACATGTGGATTTACAAAATTACTCATTTTTTTTCGCATATCAAAGAATTCTTAGAAGTTTGGTGCACACAACTTAAAACGTTAATCATCGGTGATTATTTATTCGAAATATATTTGAGAGATGGAAGATAGGGATGAGATTTTTGAGGGATTGAATGAGCAGCAGGCAGAGGCTGTGGAAGCCACTGAGGGAGAGGTACGTGTTGTGGCCGGAGCCGGGTCGGGGAAGACTCGGGTGCTGGCCCATCGCTTTGCCCATCTTGTGAATAATTATGGAATTGATCCGGGAGCGATTCTGTGCATGACCTTCACTAATAAGGCCGCCGCTGAAATGCGTGCACGTATCGCACGCCTTGTCAGCGAGGGGAATGCCAATGATTTTGTATGTACGATTCATGGTTTCTGCGTAAAGGTGCTTCGGCGCGATATCCATAGGTTAGGCTTTCCGGCGAATTTCGCCATTATGGATGACGATGATATCGAGCAACTGGCAAAGCAGGTGTTGGAAATGCACGGACTTGATCGTACGCGCAAGACAGTGCGTGAACTTGAGGCCGGTGTGGCGCATTTCAAATTTGATGTATGTCCGAAGTATATCGAGAGATATATGCTTCCATCGGCACCACGCTTTAAGAATATTGAAGGTTTTACGCCGACAGAGACGTATATCCATTATCAGACCTTGAATTATTGTCTTGATTTTGACGATCTTGTGCTCTTCACGCTCCATCTTTTCGACCGCTTCCCGGAGGTGAGGCAGTATTGGCAGCAGACCCTCAATTACGTGATGATTGATGAGACTCAGGATTGTAATGAATATGATTGGAAGATAATCCGGGCTGTGAGTAAGGGCTATGGAAATCTGTTTGCTGTCGGCGATCCTGACCAGGCTATATATGAATGGCGTGGTGCACGTCCCGGTGAGTTTACCGAATGGGAACCTGAGACTACTATAATCCTCGACCGTAATTATCGCTCCACTCCTGATATTCTGGATACGGCGAATGCTGTGATCGCACATAATCGCCACCGGATTCCCAAGAAACTGGTTGCAACCCGGGGACGCGGTATTAAGCCGGTTCATATCCATGCTCAGAATGAAGGGAAGGAGGCGGAGGCAATCTGTCGGGAGATAGAGACACTTCATAAACAGGGGATGGCGTATTCGGATTTTGCGGTTCTTTACCGTGCTTCGCATCTTACCCGCAGTCTGGAGCAGCAGCTTGTAAGACGAAAGATTCCATATGTGATATGGGGAGGAGTTCGTTTTTTTGAGCGAAAGGAGATTAAGGATGCTCTGGCTTATCTGAGATTAGTGGCTTATAACGATAATCTTTCGTTTGCCAGAGTGGTCAATACTCCGTCACGTCGTTTCGGAAAAGTTTCCCTCGATAAGATAAAGGAATATTCGAGAAAGGAGAATAAACCTTATTATGATGTTCTGAAAGAGCATCTTGAGGAGTGGCGTCATACTAAGGCCTATCGTCCGTTACAGGATTTTATTGCTATGATAGAGAAGAGCAGGGGGCAACGCTGGTGGGTTACTATCTCGGAGCTACTCAACAGTTTGCTTCTCGAGTCAGGATTGACTGGGATGTTGCGTGAAGATACGGAGACGGAACGTCTTGAGAATGTGGAGGAACTGTTGAATTCTATACGAAATTATGAATCGCGGCGGGAGTCGGATGAACTCTCTCTGACGGGTTATCTTCAGGATATCGCTCTTTATACAAATGCTGATTACCGTAAGGATACGGAGAGCGTGAAGCTAATGACAATCCATCAGGCTAAGGGATTGGAGTTTCCGATAGTGTTTGTGTGCGGACTTTCAGAAGGTATTTTCCCGAGCCATAGAACACTGAGGGAGCGGCGTCTTGCCGGACTCGAAGAGGAGCGGAGATTGATGTATGTGGCTTTGACGCGTGCGGAGGATAGACTTTATCTCACAGAGAGCGAGGGTTTTAATTTTCAGACTTCAGCTGATAAGTTTCCATCCCGCTTTTTAGTGGAGATTCCTTCGGAAATGCTCACTCATGATGGCAAGATAGATAAATCTCTTTGGGATGGCACTCGTGCATTGGCACGCCGTGTAGATGCCGAGGCTGGTATCTTACCTGAAACGGATAGCGACTCTGAGGCTATTGAGTCTCCGGGTGGATTAAAGGTAGGAGATCTTGTGATGCATAAATTCTTTGGTATCGGCACAGTGATGGAACTTATGCAGGGAGGACAGAAAGCCCGTGTAAGATTTGGAGAAGAAGCCACAATGGACCGTACTCTTCTTACCAAGATACTCGACCCTATCCGCAGCTCATAATTCTATTGGATGGAGTCTAAAGCTATAGTGATGCCACAACATCAGACGATAAGCCGGTAAAGGAAATAATATCCTTCAGCGCCATCCCTGCATCCTTAAGCTTACGGGCTATATTTAGTCTCTCTTCTTTCTGGCCTTCCTTGCGACCCTCCTGAAGTCCTTCCTTGCGACCCTCCTGAAGTCCTTCCTTGCGACCCTTGGCCTCACGCTCGTCACCGTATTCCTCACGAGCTACCTCCTCATCATAGAACCGCTGCTCGCTCTGGCTATAGGCCACAACATCCTCCTCACTCAATGAGGCTGTTTCCGAGGCTTCAAACAGCGGGCGTAACGTATCATAGCCGACTGGCACTTCTTCAAACTTGTTCATATTCTTCACACAATAAATCCAACGTTCAAGATCATTCTTACATTCTTCAAGGGAACTCCTCTCCATCATGCTCAGATCCACAAAGAACCATTTCTGAGCCGAGGTCAGCAACTTTCCGTTTTCCAGATCCGTGATGCCAGCACGGGTCACAAGTCGTGGCTCATTATCCGGCAGACTGAAATTGGTCAGGAATACACCGTACACAGGCTCCGTCCGGTAGTTCCATTTGCCCCGCTTTGCCTGATGAATCATTCCCATGGCCGTGTAGATCAAAGCCCGGTTCATAAAATATACCTGCCTCGACTGCTGCATTTCGACAATGATGTGCCGTCCCTCTTCCGTGGTGCAGTACACATCATAGACCACCTTCCGTCGTTTCTGATGATGAGGAAGCACCTCCTTGGTCTTGAAGCTCACATCCCGGATCCGTATCTCGGGCGCAAACAGGAGAGTGAGGAAGGTAATCAGTAGATGCTTGTTTTCCTCCGTCCCGAATATCCGCTTGAACGCAAAATCGGTCAGGAGATTCATGTATCGGCTTAAAGTCTTTCGGTTGATGGTCATGACATAATCCCTTAACATAAAAATGATATGGCAAAAATACGAAATCTAATCTAATATAACAATATTTACTCTGTGATTCAAGACATTCAGATTCTAATCTTTCTTAATTCTATTCTACCGTCAAGGAGCTGGAGTTTTAAAATATAACACCACTCCCCGGCTTCATCTGGAAGTCAGGGAGTGGAGTATATTTTCTTAGATCGACAAGGTTCTATTTATTGGTTAGCGGACAGTGGTTGTGAAGTTGTAGACTGCCTCGCCGATTGTGGTACCTGCGGGAAGCTCGTCGGCGCTGTTCACGATCACTACTGTGAATTTCTTGGTGGCGTTCTTGGTGAGGTTGTCGTTACCCATCACCTCGTAGCTCATGTTGAGGTCGTGACTGCCGGCCGCCATGGCGCGGGTGTCGAAGCTGGCGTTGAACGGTGCGAAGACGTTGCGGACGCGGAGCTTGGAGTTAACGAAGTATTCCACTTTCGATACCGGAGTGACCGAGCGGGAGGTAGGTGCAATCTGAGTTGAGGAGATATAGAACTTGCTGTCCTTTACTAC
>JAAVFV010000052.1 GCA_014800525.1 Bacteroidales bacterium
ATGGTACTGCGAAAGCGGGAGAGTAGGTAATCGCCCCCTTGAGGAAGGCTCAATCGAAAGATTGGGCCTTCTTTTTTTTATGGCTTGGGCGCAGGCTCGGGCCCTTTCTTTTCTCTTCCCGGCTGCTGATGGCACCGGCTGTCTCAATCCCTTTCAGGGCTTGCACAGAACGAGCTCCGCGCTGACGGGGGAGCCGACAGAGTCGGGACGGAAACTGCTTCGCGCTGAGGGGGCTTTGGGCTGAGGGAAGAGCTTTGGGCTGAGGAAGAGCTTTGGGCTGAGGGAAGAGCTTTGGGCTGAGGGAAGAGCTTTGGGCTGAGGGAAGAGCTTTGGGCTGAGGGGGCTTTGGGCTGAGGGGGCTTTGGGCTGAGGGGGCTTTGGGCTGAGGGAGAACTTGGGGCTGAGGGGAAGAGCTTTGGGCTGAGGGGGCTTCGCGCTGAGGAAGGGCTTTGGGCTGAGGGAACAGCTTCGCGCTGAAGAGAGAGGTTTTGGGCTGAGGGGGCTTTGGGCTGAGGGAGCTTCGCGCTGAGGGAGCTTCGCGCTGAGGGGGCTTCGCGCTGAAGGAAAGGCTTCTCGCTGAGGTGGAGCTTCGCGCTGAAGGAAATGGCTTCGAATTATTATGAGATTCGCAGAGGGGATAAGCTGAGCTTTTACAGATTGATGAAGGGGGAGAATGACTTTGGCAATATAGAGGCGTATCAGTCGTTATTTGTATATGCGTATTATCCGGAATAAGATTATTCCATTCGGAGCGAAATATGCTGCAATCAATCTATTCGGATTGCTTTTCGTGAAGAATGGGGTGGATGTTAGTCCCAGACTAATTAATCATGAATTGATTCATAGTAGACAGGGACGGGAATTACTGTGGGTACCATTCTATATTGTTTATGTGCTTGAATGGACATGGAGAGTGGTTCAATTTCATGGTAATCTTTATCAGGCTTATAGGCATATTTCATTTGAAGAAGAGGCATATAGGAATGAGCATAATCTTAACTATCTGAATTCACGTCCGAGATTCGGAATGTGGAGAAAATAATATACGATGAAATTATCTAATCTGAAATATATTTTAGTTACCCTTATTTTTGTTGCATTTCCCTTTTATTCATATTCTGCGAATGTGAAGATCTCCGGAAAGGTGATTGATAATGCGGATCAGCCTATAGAATTCGGTACTGTTAGAATTGCAGGCACCGCAATCGGTACTAATACTGATCTGAAGGGTGAGTATACTCTTTCAGTAGCTGCGAAAGATACACTTGATATTATTTTCAGTTGTATTGGGTATAAGACAGTTCAGTCTCGTCTGATATCTCCAAAGGGAGATCTGACCCTGAATGTCAGGATGTATCCTAACGATACGGAGCTTCAGGAAGTTGAGGTGCTGGGATTCCGGAAGACTATAAATGGAATGCAGACCTTCGATACGGAATCTTTTAAACTCTCGCCCGATGTAAGCGGCGGAAGTGTGGAAGCTATGATCTCGACGATGCCCGGTGTGAACAGCAATAATGAAATGAGTTCGCAATATTCGGTGCGGGGTGGCACATTCGATGAAAATTCCGTATATATTAATGGCGTTGAGGTATACCGTCCTCAGCTTGTGCGCTCAGGAGAGCAGGAAGGATTAAGTATAATTAATCCGGATATGGTGGGAAACATAAGATTCTCAGCCGGTGGATTTCCGGCTCGTTATGCTGATAAAATGTCGTCAGCCCTGGATATTACATACCGGGAACCGGAGGCATTTGAAGGATCAGTGTCTGCGAGCCTTATGGGTGGAAGTGTGACATTAGGACAGAATTCAGGGAAATTCTCCCAGCTCCATGGCGTACGTCTCAAGAAGAATAATTCTTTGTTGGCGAGTATGGATACTAAGGGGGAGTATGACCCTACATATTTTGATTATCAGACTAACCTGACATGGAAACCTACTCAGCGCCTGACTATAAACTTTCTTGGAAACATCGCTCTAAATCATTACAATTTTACTCCCACCGATCGCGAAACTTCATTCGGAACGATGGATGATGTGAAACATTTTAAAGTTTATTTTGATGGAGGAGAGAAAGATAAATTTGAGACCTACCTCGGAGCGCTGACCGCTACATATAGACATAACAAAGCAACCAGCTTTACTCTGATGGCATCGGGCTTTCTAACGAATGAGTTGGTTACCTACGATATATCCGGAGAGTATTGGCTTAATCAGGCCGGTTCAAGCAATAGTGAGATCGGAGGGGAATTGGGAGTAGGAAAATATATGGAGCATAGCCGCAATAGATTAAAGGCGTCCGTGTTTCAGATTGGCTTAAGTGGAAATACCCGAATCCGAGCCAATCATCTTTCATATGGTATATCTTATCAGAGGGAGGCATTCCGCGACCGAACCAAGGAGTGGGAATGGCGTGATTCGGCCGGTTACTCCCTTCCTACGGGTCCGGAGGGTGTGCATCTGATCTATAATCTGAGTTCGAAAAATGATCTTGCGGCTAACCGGATGGCCGCATATCTGGAGGACGCTATCTATATTGATAACGACCTTTACTATATGTCGATCAACGGAGGGGTAAGATTCTCCTATTGGGATTTTAATAAGGAATTCCTTGTATCTCCCAGAGTGAATTTCAGTCTGTCTCCGATAAATTATAGTAACTGGAATTACCGGGCCTCTTTAGGAATGTATTATCAGTCTCCATTTTATAAGGAATACCGCAGGCCTGAGACAGATCCATTTGGAAATACAGAAATATATCTGAATCGCAATATAAAATCTCCGCGTAGTATTCAATTTATTCTGGGGGCAGATTATACGTTCAGGGCGATGAGCCGGCCGTTTAAAATTACAGCAGAGGCTTACTATAAGAATCTCGCTAATCTGATTTCCTATGAATATGATAATCTGAAGGTGAACTATTCAGGAGTAAATGATGCTAAAGGATACTCGATGGGGTTAGACTTCAAACTGTTCGGCCAGTTTGTGGAAGGATCGGATTCCTGGGTGAGCTTTTCATTAATGAAGACACAGCAGACACTGGATGGAAAGAAGGTACCCCTACCGAGCGACCAGAGGTATTCGGTAAGTCTTTATTTCACAGATTATTTTCCTAAATTTCCGAAGCTTAAATTCAGTCTGAAGGGAGTATTTTCCGATGGATTGACCATGACTCCGCCCCATGTGAGCCGGTCGCAGACATGGTTCCGGGCCCCCAGCTATAAGCGAGTGGATATCGGAATCAGTTATCAGATATTGGGCGCACCGGGTGAGAAACCGCGTTCGGCTGCATTACGTCATATAAAGAATCTCACAGTAGGCTTAGACTGTTTCAATCTATTTGATATTTCAAATGTGAGCAGCTATTATTGGGTCACTGACGTTAACCGACTTCAATATGCTGTGCCCAATTATCTCACAAGACGTCAATTCAACGTGAAACTATCCATAGATTTTTAATGTTAGAATAAAGGGATAAGGCTCCGTCCCGACTCACAGGGAAGAGGTCTCAGCCCCACGAGTATAAAAACAATAAATAGCAATGGCTCAAAAACCAAGTATTCCTAAGGGTACACGCGACTTCTCTCCGATAGAGATGGCACGCCGCAATTATATTTTCGATACCATCAAGAAGGCATTCCGCTTGTTTGGCTATAAGCAGATAGAGACTCCGGCAATGGAGAATCTTTCAACACTTATGGGTAAATATGGAGAGGAAGGAGATAAACTACTCTTTAAAATTCTAAATTCAGGAGACTTCCTTAAGGGAGTCTCAGATGAGGAAATTCAGGAGAAGAATCTACCACGTCTGACCAATAAACTATGCGAGAAAGGACTACGTTATGATCTGACAGTTCCGTTCGCACGATTTGTGGTCCAGCATCGTAATGAGCTTCAGCTTCCCTTCAAGCGCTATCAGATTCAGCCGGTATGGCGTGCCGACCGACCTCAGAAAGGACGCTACCGCGAGTTCTACCAGTGTGATGCCGATGTGGTGGGCTCTGAATCCTTGAATAATGAGATAGAGCTTTTAAGCCTTATAGATGAAGTTTTCGCAAACCTTGGAATCAATGTGACCGTTAAGCTGAATAACCGTAAGATTCTATCCGGCATTGCGGAGACCATAGGAGAGGCAGACCGAATTGTGGACATCACCGTAGCAATCGACAAGATCGATAAAATCGGTCTTGAGAACGTGAATGCGGAGCTACGTGAGAAAGGATTGAGTGAAGAAGCTATCAAGGCTCTCGAACCTCTCCTGACACTTTCAGGCTGTAATGAGGAGAAACTCGAGGCTCTCTCGACACTTCTTGCAGGAAGTGAGATCGGAAAGAAGGGCATAGAAGAGCTGAAGGCTGTGCTTGACGGAATAAATACACTGGGTCATCGATGTGGGGTGGAGCTTGATGTGAGCCTTGCTCGCGGTCTTAATTACTATACGGGGACTATTATCGAGGTAAAGGCTCGTGACGTGGAAATCGGAAGTATCACAGGCGGCGGTCGGTATGATAATCTTACGGGGGTGTTCGGCATGCCGGGACTGTCGGGAGTGGGAATATCGTTTGGTGCCGACCGTATTTATGATGTGATGAATCAGCTTGACCTCTATCCGGAGAGTGTGAATTCATCAGTGGATATACTTTTCACTAATTTTGGAGAAAAAGAGGCCTTGGCTTCCATGAAATATATCAAGGCTCTTCATGAGGCAGGTATATCTGCCGAACTTTATCCTGACACTGCCAAAATGAAAAAACAGCTTGGCTTTGCGGATGCGGAGAATATTCCCTATGTAGCGATGGTGGGAGATTCAGAACTGGCAGAAGGTGTGATTCAGTTTAAGGATATGAAGGGTGGTACTCAAGAGAAACTAACCATCGAAGAGATTATTAAACGCTTATCCTGAATCTAATGGCAGCAATATCAAAACAGGAATTTCTGGTCTGGCAACCATGCTATCCGGTGGTGAAGGAAACAGATCCATTTTATTATGAAGTGGTATGCCGGCTTTTTGAGATAGCTAAGCAGAGCGCAATGGCGGATCTTATTCCGGAAGAGGCTATGAAGAGGATGAGCCTATGCATGGTAGGTTATTTTCAGGATATAATAGCCGATGGAGGAATTTGGCGTTCTTTTGTTGAAGCCAACAGGAAACTCTACGGATGGGCAATCCCATTTCATATGCCCTCGGAGGATTATGTGGATTATGAGCTCAATAGGGAAGACGTGAATTTCCTGACATGGTATTCCCTCGCCATGAGCTATGAGCCATTACGGACAATTTATCCGCATAATGTTGGAATCCTGAGGCTTGCCGGAGAATGGTTTGAATATCTCGAGTCGATTTATGAGGAATCTCCGGAGCCTACCGATTTTGCATTCTGGCGAGGTCTTGATTTTTATGATGATGCAGATCGAAGTGAAATCTATAGACTTGGACAATGGCTCTATATGCACTGCTATCTTCTGACTCCCGCGCTCGGATTCACACTTGGCGAGATAATGGCAGAGAATCCTGAGCTTCAGAAGGAGGATAACATCACTCTACTACATGATAGATTGGAGAAATCTATGATGGAGGATCCCACGGGACCATTAGCATTATTTATTCCAGAATGGATCTATCTACTTCTGAATGGTAAGCTATTAAAGCCAAAGAAAGAAGAGTCTGAAGTGATACATCCATATTACGAGAAATTCATCGCTTATACAAAGGGAAATCCCATAGCCTTTTTTCAGACATATGAGCAGATGAACACTTTCTTCATCGAGGCCTTGGGCTGGGAGAAGGGAGAACATCACCTCGCTCAGATGAAAGGTGAGAAAGATTTTGTGTTGATGGTGAATCGTCATAAGGGAATGCTTATGGCAAGGAATGTGGCCCGGTGCATTGCAGCACCCGAGAATCCGTATTATGATAAGGAATATGCTAAAACGCATGCTTTCGATCTGCTGTCGATAAGAGGTCTTTGTCCTGGAGACTTACTTCAGAAAATTTTTGAGAATAAATGGCTTCCGGATGCTCGTTTCCCGGGAACTGAGGATACAAAGATAGTAGAAGAGAATCATGACTTTATCGCCCGCTGCTATCTACAGCAATATTATCGTGGAGATTAAAGGGTATGGATTGTCTTATTTAAATTAGACACAAGAATAAAAATAAACCCTTAGAAGTTAACTAATTAGCTTTTAGGGGTTATTCTTTAATGTAAAGTACATTATATCTCTATTCATTTTAGGAAGTTGATAAGTAAAATATCATGGAGAGAGAAGGCTCCATTGGGAATATTTCGAAATTTTTTATAATTTTGAGGTGATTTTTAACGTTAAAGCATATCGTGCCGTTTCCATCTGG
The DNA here is from genome assembly GCA_014800525.1 of Bacteroidales bacterium. Taxonomy (GTDB): domain Bacteria; phylum Bacteroidota; class Bacteroidia; order Bacteroidales; family Muribaculaceae; genus Lepagella. Next base: position 6,354 of record JAAVFV010000052.1, read on the forward strand.
TCTCATATTCATGGGCGACACGTCTTTTTTATAAGATTTAAGAATAATCATTCTTGAATCACTGACCTAACTTTATAAGGTGCTTTCAACGTTAAAGGCACAAATAGACTCCATCCAATAAAAAATGTTAATGCAGGGTCGCATCTCAGGGAGCAGATATCGCCTTGCAGACGAAGGAACATAGCGGGCTATGTGACCGAGTCAAAAGATGATAGATGCCCCTGAGATGCGATGGATGAAGTAATTTAAAAACTTTAATTTTGATCAATTTAACTATAATGACTCTAACCAATGGAATAAAGTTACCTGTGTCCGGCTTCTTTTTGGCTTAAATCCCGAATCTCTTCGGTCACAGCTCGAAGGCTGCTCCTTCAGAGATTCAAGATTTTAGCTCAAAAATCGACCGCCCTGCATTTAACATTTTTTATTGGATGGAGTCTTAATCTTACATCATTTAATTCTATCACTTATCATGAACAGACCTATTGGTTGGCTCGTTCTTCCTTCACTTCTGTTAGGATCTTCTGTCTATTCATTCTCGGCGAAGATCACTCCCGAAGAAGCAGGAGTATTGGCGACAGAGTTTGTGAGATCAAAGACGGGCAATCTATCGGGAGGTGTAAACCTCAAGCCGGTTTATGCCGCCGGCACGAAGAGTGATCCTCTTTATTACGTGTTTAACTTAGCTGATAACAAAGGATTTGTGATGATATCCGCAGAGGATGCCACCACCACTCCCGTATTGGGTTATTCCTTTGAGAAAGGATTTCCCGCCGACAACTTACCGGAAGTTACAAAATGGATGCTTGCCGGACTGGAGCGCGAAATCAAGGCTGCCCCATCTCTTCAGCGTTCTCTCAATGCCGATGAGCGACGTAAGGCTGTGCATCTTGCCGGAGTAAATGCGCAAGAGAGAAAGAAGCAGCTCACGACAGCTGAGTGGGCTCAGGACGGAGTGTTTAATCAGTTAATCCCGGGTAAGCCTCTCGTAGGATGCGTAGGCACAGCAACGGCTATTGTGATGAAATATCACAACTGGCCAAAACAGGGCACAGGCGAAATGGATGGGGTAAGCTTTGCCACAGCCTATGACTGGGGCAACATGCGTCTGGACAATTATCGATACGGCTCATCAACTAAGGAACAGCGCGATGCAGTAGCACTTCTTACCTACCACGTATCAAAGAGTATCGGCACCAACTATGGATACCAGGCATCGAGCGCATACTCTACCCGTGTTCCAGGTGCGCTCTCCTCTTTCTTCGGATACGATCCCGCAATGTCGTATAAGAAGCGTTCCGAGATGGAATCTCAAGATGGTTGGAATCAGCTTATCATAAATGAGATTGATGCTAATCGTCCGGTAATAAATAGTGGCTATAGCGCTACCAATGGTCATGCCTTCGTTTGCGATGGTTATGATGTTCAAGGACAAATCGTATACTTCCACTACAACTGGGGTTGGGGTGGTGAGGGTGACGGATGGTTCCTTCCCACCGTACTCGTGCCGTCGATAAGTGAATATCGTAACTATAGTTCTGACCAGACTATAATATACAATATCAAGCCTGCCGAACATCCAAATACTGTATGGTCACCGATCCGTATCACATCTGACAACAATCAGGTAGGTATAGGGTCTGATCTAACGGACCTGTCTAACGGTAAATCTTTCACAGTAAGAGTAGGCCATCTTACTAACAGTACATATGATGATTTCAAAGGTAAGTTGGCAGTTGCACTTACCGACAAGGCTGGTAATGTCAAGGCTCTACTTTCGAATCCTGTAGATTGCGCTTACAATGGTATAGGCAATATTGTGGAAAGTATGGGACGTTTGGTTACATTCAACAACTGTGCGCTTCCGGCAGGTACTTCCGTAGACGCCTCAGATCTTGTGCGTATAGTGTCGCAAGCCAACGGTAGCGATAACTGGCTCCCACTTATCGGCGAACTCTACACAACAAACGAACTCTCTACAAAGCCCGGTACTCCCGCTTCATTCAATATCAATATTCCGTCGAATATTGCTGGTGCTAAGATTGAGGGTGCATCCAGTGTAGTGAAAGGGTTCGATTATGTGTTTAAGGTAACACCCGAGGTAGATGAAGATGAGAATATCATTACTGTAAAGGCTAATGGTATCATTCTGACATCCGATAACGACACTTACCGTATCAATAACGTGCGCGCAGATCAGGAGATCTACATTCTCGTGCAGAAAGCTTCTGAAGTGATTGCGAAACGTAGCGTATGGGTCGGAACTCCAGGAATGCTGTCATCTATTATTTCCGAGACAGAAGCCGCTAATATTAAGGATCTTACACTGTTCGGTACTCTTGATGCACGCGACTTCAAGTACATCAGAGAATCAATGAATCTTGAGCGTTGCGATCTATCAAATGTGACCATTGCAGCCAATGGTACGGATGCAGCTAATGCTCTTCCTCGTGAGGCATTCCGTGATGAAAGATCGCTTAAGGAAGTGATTCTCCCCAACTCAGTTAATCGTCTGAACAATGGTTGCTTCCGTTCATGTGGTATCAAGTCTATTGTGATTCCGGAGGCCGTGAGCAAATATGAATATAATGTATTCTGCGGCGCATCAGCACTTCGAGATATCTACGTGAGACGTTCGAAGCCGGAGTTTATCAACTGGTGTGTGCTCTCCGGAACTAATAAGGCAGCCATGACCCTTCACTGTCCTAACGAGACTTCGATGAACAACTATAAGCGGACAGATGAATGGAAAGAGATTGGCAACTTCGTAGTGGATGCTCCGGAGACTGTACCAACTGTTGCATTCGCTATCCAGGAAGAACGGGACGTTAAATTTGAGACTGAAGCCAAGACAGGCCAGGTTGAGAAGGGTACTGTAGTGACATTCAAGGCTGAATATATGGCCGATGATGATAAGAGAATGGAAGTGTATGCAAATGCAACCCGCCTCTATCCTGATGCGGATGGCAACTACAAGACAACTATCAACAGCAGCACTATTCTCCACTTCGATCTTATCGAGCCACAGAAGGTGATTGGAGATACTAAACTCTGGAGTCTCAATGGTAATAACGGTGCTCTCGGTATGTTTACCGATGCGACGACTGTAATCCCCAATCAGGAATTTACTGTACGTTTGAATGCACTCAATGTAACGCAGTATAGCGAGAATCTCTACTGGGCAATTGTCCTTACTGACGCGAATGGCAATATCAAGGAATTTATATCTCCTGTCAATACCTGGCAGGGTGGTGTAGGCGACAAGCATGTTGTTGATGTGCACTGTAAGGTTACAGAGTCCAAAGTGCGTGATGGCAACTTACTTCGCCTTGTATGCTCGTCAAACAAGAAAGATTGGATGACCGTCAAAGGAGTGAGTGCAGATATCATCGATGAAATCCCGGCACATAATCGTGAGGCGCGTACTTATATGATGAATGTCTATGGTATGGCCGATGAGGAGGGTAATGCAACACAGATTACGAATGCCACTGTTTCCGGTCTCGGCTCCTATGAGCTCCGCGGTAAGGAAGCAACTCTCTCAATCATCCCTGAATCTTCCGTATATAAGGTGGATATGAATGTCTGGGTGAATGATAAAGATGCCGAAGGAAATCCGATTCTTGATGAGAATGGCGATTATAAGAAAGTCCTTAAAGAGCAGATCGTCCGTGCTGCTACGGTAGACTATACCTTCGTAGTTCTTGAGGATATGAGTTTTGAGGTGAAGGTTCATAATCCGGCTATAGGCACCGTCCAAGTTATCGAAACTTATCCGGGCGGTCTGCATATTCAGTTGAGCGAGAACAATGTAGCCGAGACAGTGAAGATTACAGGAAGCTGTAGATCTCAGGATCTTCTGGATGGTCTTAACAAAGACTGGGCTGTAAAGACAGTGAAGGTCTTAGACCTTAGTGAGCTTAATATTGTGGCAGAAGGCAGCAGACATCTTGCCAACGAGTTGAAGCACACATTGTTTAAATCACCTACCGGAACTCCTGCCGTACTGGAAAAACTGATTCTTCCTAATTCAATTCTTAGAATTTGGAAAGAGGGTGTTGAGGGTCCGTTTGATAACTGTAAGAATATCGAAGAGATCGCCCTTCCCGAGGGAGTCAAGAGTATACCGTTCACTACGGGCACAAGCTCAATACTGCGCTATACGCTTGGTACTAATATATTCCAGGGCTGCGATAAACTTAAAGTGATTCGCATCGTTGGAGATCCCCAGGAGTATAATGGCAAACAATGTGTATGTTATTTCTCACCAAGTGGTTATAAATGGGGACATCAGAACTATTCATTGGGCCATCCTGATGCTTCAAAAGTAACGTTGATTGTGCCGGAACAGCACCTTCCCTTATTCCTGAAGCCTGATGATGATATGTATACCGGTAACCCCTGGTTACCGCAGGGTTATAACATTTTATCTGTAACTCCTGTGTATGGTGTAGAGTTTGATCCTGCACGTGTGCGTTTGGCAGATGAGACAGTTCTTGCCGATCAGATGGTTAACTTCCTCGGTGATAATGTCGCTAAAGAGACCATTACAATCGAGGGCAAGATCTTCCCGGCTAATCCGGATGCCAATGCTACTGTGTATGTGGATGGCGAGAAGGTTGAGCTTGCTGCCGACGGTTCCATTCCCGTTACTTTCCACAATCCTAAGTTCCATCCCGAATTGGCGAAGAGCCATAAGATTGAGGTTGAGTATACTGTTGACCTCAACTTCAACGCAATCTCTGATGCCTTCACAATCTCAGAGCCTGAAATTATTTATCCGGATGATGATCTGAATACTCAGTTCATGCATCTGTCAGAGCTTGGAGATGAGGGAGACAACAACGGTGAAGAGAATGATGGAGAAATCGGTGAAGAGAACGGAGGTGAGAATGGAGGTTCCACTCCCACTCATATCTGGGATACCAACGATAAGCTCAATCCCGTGCTCCGCGGCGTGAAGGAGAATGCTAAGATTCGCTTCAAGGTTAAGAGCAACATCGATGAGAATAAGGGCGTGATTTCAAAGGTAATGATTGGAAACGAAGAGCTCACTGCAGATGCTGATGGTTACTATATGACCAGTCTCTCCGGCGCTAATAAACTCATTGAGATTTATGCGGCTCCTACCGAGGGGGCAACCATCACAGCAGCAGAACTTACTTCAATAAAGCCTGAGGAGGCAGCTGGAATCTCATCTATCTCAATCGAGGGAGAGATGACTGATGAACAATTGAAGAAAGTGGTGAACGACTTCAAGAATCTTGAGACTCTTGATATATCGTCACTTGAGACTTCAGAATTACCAGCAGGTCTATTCGCAGGGATGGAGACACTTTCCACGGTATCGCTTCCCGAGGTGGAGACAATCGGTGCAAATATGTTCAAGGATTGTTCTTCACTTCAGAGTGTGGATATTCCCTCTTCTGTCAATACCATTGGGGAGGGGGCGTTTGCAGGGTGTAGTTCACTCGAACACCTTACTTTAACCGGTGTATCCGGAGTTGATGCCAACGCATTCAATGGATGTGATAATCTTACCACTATCACTTTCCTATCCACACCCTCTAATGGAGGAGAAGAGTCCACTGCCAAAGTTCGCAGAAGTGTACGCTCAATTAACTCTGATGCATTTGCGGGCGTGAACCCCAACTGTATTATTGTGCTTGATGAAGGAGTAGCAATCCCCGATGCTAAAGCAAACTATATCCATGCAGCTGAAGGAGATGTTACAGAAATTTCTCCTGAAGGCACCGAGACAGTACGCAGAGGACGCATCTATTCGGCCAAGAATAATATCTCAATTGTGCAGGGATATCCTCTTGCCATTCCACATGCATTCACTCTTGAGAATGGGGCGAAGGTAATGATGGAAGCCGATATCAAGGATTGGACTTCAATTGTAGCTCCTTTCGATGTTCAGAAGATCTATCATTCTTCTAATAGCGAAGTAGAATTCATCGTTGCTGGTGAAGAAGATGATGTCCTGAAGAACAATGTGATCTATTCGCTCGTAGATGATACTCACAATCTTACAAGCGTATCGGGCATTAAAGCCAATACACCGGTGATTGTGCGCCTGAAAGAGGATTCCAAGATCACATTGGAGGCTGGAGATATCAAGGTCCCGTCCACTCCCACAGATGTTAGAGTGGATGGTAAAGACTTCTCGCTCCATGCAATCTATCAGTCACAATCAGTTCCCGCCTCTGAGACATATGTTCTGAACGAATCAGGAGTAGCATTTGCTCCTGTGGAGGCAGACGATGAGAATGAGGAGATGGCAACGCTTCGTCCGTTCCAGGTATATGCCACGTCACCTGTTGCTGTATCTGAAATCCCCACAGAACTTCCAAGTTCAAATGTGGAGACAGGTATAGACGAAGAAGTGGTGTCGGGAGTGAAGTTTGTTAAGGAGAAGGGTATGCTGGTGGTATATACCCCCGAAGCCTTCACCACCAACCTGTATAACGCAGACGGATTGCTCCTTAACGTGATTAAACTTGATGCAGGTCGCAATGTAATCTCACTGCCAGGGGCAGGGGTATATGTGATCGCAGGCCGCAAGATTGTCTTCTGATACGATAATATAGCATCCTTTATATGAGAAGGGTTGTGTCATAATTGACACAACCCTTCTCTGGTTTGGAGCGATACTTAAAAGCGATACTAAAACAGGAAGGGTGTGTGATAACCTTGGTTATCACACACCCTTCCTGTTTTACCGCCTCCGGATAATTGGGGAGTTTATCAAATAAAATTCTTTTTATTGAAGATGCTACCGAGTTTGAGTTTCATCACTCCGAAAAGAGCTTCACCGAATATGCTGGAATTCATTTTAGAGGTTCCGAGCTGACGGTTGACAAAAACTATCGGCACTTCTACAATCCGGAATTTGAGGAAATGAGTCTTAAACTTCATTTCTATCTGGAACGCATATCCCTTAAATCTGATTTTGTCAAGATTGATTGCTTCCAGGACATTACGGCGATAGCAGACAAATCCTGCAGTGGAGTCACGCAGTTTCATACCGGTAATGAATCTCACATATGCAGAGGCAAAATAAGACATGAGGACGCGTCCCATCGGCCAATTGACCACATTTACCCCCGATACATATCTGGAACCAATGGCCATATCGGCGTTATTCTCCTTACATTCTTTAAGGAGGCGGGGAAGATCGTTGGGATTATGCGAGAAATCGGCATCCATTTCGATAATATACTCGAAGCCTTTGGCCAAAGCCCATTTAAAGCCGTGGATGTAGGCTGTCCCCAGACCTAATTTACCTTCACGGCATTCGAGGTGTACCCGATCGGGATGTTGTTGCATCTTACGGCGAACTACATCCTGTGTGCCGTCAGGCGAAGCATCATCAATTACCAGAATATCGAAATTATCGGGCAATGCTATTACGGCATCAATGATGTTTCCGATATTTTCAATTTCATTATATGTGGGTATGATTACAAGAGCGTCGCTCATATTGTCTAAATCTCTAAATTCTCAAATCAATCTAAGGGCATGGTTTATGCCCCTATGGAACTATATGGGTATTCCGGTAGATGCAAAGATAATCAAACTCAGTGGAGAAGACAAATAGTTATGCTGAAATTTCCCACTTGGCGATGAATTTCACGGGATGATACGACATCTTGCTTTGGCGCAGATAGTCGTTACCCATATCATCCTCTCTATTGAGGAATTTTACTTCGGGATTACTTTCAAGGATTCTCTGACTGAGCTGCGAGGAGAGTGCCTGATATACTCCCCTATAGTCGATGTTCCCTTTTTCAGCATGGACGGAGAAAGTGTCACCGACAAGTTCGCCGAAAGTGTATCCTATCACTTCGCCATTGTATCTGATCAGAATGCCGAAGAAAGGAAAGGCGGAATAGTGGCGTAACACCTCGGCGGTGGCGTGAGATTCATAGTCGAAGGAATTTCCTTCCTTGTGATATAGGTTGAAGCGGTCGTTGAATTCTATCAGCTCCCCGGCTTTTGAATCATCAATCATTTCCACCTGAAAATCTGCGTAATTCTTTAGAAAATAATTGAGATGATTTCGTTTCTGTTGCATTTTCTTTCCGGAAAAATGAGTGAACTGATTAATTCCATAGACATATTCCCTCCAGTCGGGCATGTAAGAAGGATGAAGAGCCTCGCAATCATCAATGCCGAGTGCATCACATTCATCCGGTACGATGATGCGAGCCGCTATGCCAAGAGGGAGACAATACTCATGAATGACGCTTAAAGCCTTAGATGGAACCGTAGCTCCGATTGGAAGATGGAAGAATATTCCATGCTCGTCGTTGCCTTTGATATAGAGGGTATCCTCATAAATGGCGTATTCATAATTGAAATAGTCGGCCCATATTACTATGCCTCCAACGGAGAAATCGCTTGATCTCGAAGGATAACGTGAGAGAAAATCAGTGAGAACGCCGATTGAGTCTCTATCAGCCTTTTTAAAATGAAGACGAGTCTGATATCTGGTGGAAGTTGAGGGGGAGGGAGTAGCGGGATTATAAGTGAGTGTGGTTTCCATAGTCGAATATAGTTTTAGCGGATACATGCCGGCCTCATTCTAATCCGGCAATGTGTGGGTTTTCTTATATAACACTTCATAAATCATGAAAGACTAAAAAAGATTCTCCAATGGAAATAAAAAAATGTTAAGAACCCTTAGAAAACTATATGTATGCTTAAGAAATCTACCATAGAAGAAGGAAGCACTATGAATAAAAAGGGGGATATGAGAAAAAATTAGTAAATTTGCAGAATCCCCCAAAAGGGAGTACCAAATATTGTATGAAGGTAATGAAATTCGGAGGGACATCGGTCGGAACGGTCGATAGCCTGAAAAATTTGAAACAGATAGTAGAGGGTCTTACAGAACCGGCCATTATTGTGGTTTCGGCTCTCGGCGGCTTAACCGATCGACTGATTGCAACAGCACGCGATGCCGCTTCCGGGAATGGTCTTTATAAGACAGAAATGCCCGTGATTCGTGGTCGGCATTATGAGATAATCGATGCGCTGATCAGTGCGGACAGACGGGAGGAAGTTCGCACGAAGATCGATGGGCTTCTGAATGAGCTGAATGATGTGTTCCGTGGAATCAGTCTGATACGCGCTCTTCCGGAGAGGACATTGGATTTAGTGGTAAGCTTCGGAGAGCGAATGTCGTCTATTCTGGTTTCAGCCATTGTGGGCGCTGATTTTCATGATTCATTGGAGTACGTGAGGACGGAGCAATGGTTCACAGGTTCGATTGCAGACCGAAAACTTACTGAAGAACTGATCCGTAAAGAATTTTCCTTACCATTGACAAACAATGCCGTGACAGGTGGCTTCATATCACGAGACAGAGAGACGGGAGAAATCACTAATCTCGGGCGAGGCGGCAGCGACTATACAGCTGCCCTTATAGCGGCTGCCCTTGATGCTGAGCTACTCGAAATCTGGACTGATGTTGACGGATTTCTTACCACAGACCCACGTGTGGTTTCCTCGGCTCATATAATACCGGAGATGACCTTTGTGGAGAGTATGGAACTTTGTAATTTTGGTGCTAAGGTGGTCTATCCTCCGACCATATATCCGGTGTTCCATAAGAATATCCCCATAAAGATTCTCAATACATTCAATCCCTCTGCTCCGGGGACATTGATATCAGACTTTCATTTCTCCACTCCGGAGGTGAGGGGAGTATCTCTTATGAAAGGTACTGCTCTGCTCACGGTAGAGGGCTCACTGACAATTAATGTTGCTCAGATTAATACCCGTGGGTATAACGCTCTGGCGCGAAATGGAATAGGAGTACTTGTGGTAGGAGAGCCTATCCGACATACGGCACTTGCAATTGTTGTGCCGCAGAAGGATTCCACGAAAGCTTTCCGTGAACTGGAGGTGGAGTTCGGCCCCGACATACGTCAGGGGACAGTGACTTCGGTAGGTGTGGCCGAGGGTATGGCCATTATAGCAGTGGTGGGAGAATCGATAAAGAAGATTGCCGGCCTCGGCTCGCGATTAGTGAATATATTGGAAAGGAAAGGAATTTCCGTGGAGGCATTATCGGATGGAGCATCTGAATCGACGATAGCGATCGTAGTGTCTGATAATGATGCGGCCGAAGCTCTGAAGCTTGTTCATGAGGCTGCTATTCAGATGCCACGCTGAACACTCAGCAATCCCGGTGAGAGGGATATAACCCAAAAAAGATTGAGATATGGATATTAAGAATGCCAAATACCTGATCAGTAGTGCGAAATCATCGCAATGTCCCAAAACTAAGGAGCCTGAATATGCATTCATCGGGCGTTCAAATGTGGGAAAATCATCATTGATCAATATGCTCGGGCGAAACAAGAATCTGGCAAAGACTTCCCAGAAGCCCGGTAAGACAATGTTGATCAATCATTTTATAATAGATAATGGCAGTTGGTATCTCGTGGATCTCCCCGGATACGGATATGCCTCCCGGGGTAAAGATCAGAGAGAGGGATTTGGTAAAATAATCCAGGATTATATTCTCAATCGGGAACAGCTGACCTGCCTGTTTGTGCTTATAGATATCCGGCATGAGCCTCAGAAGATTGATGTGGAATTCCTTCGCTGGCTTGGAGAGAATGGGGTTCCTTTCGCCATTGTCTTTACCAAGGCTGATAAATTAGGGCCGAATGCCGGAGCATCGAAGGTGGCTCAATACAAGAAATTTCTCCTTAAGGAATGGGAGGAACTGCCTCCGGTGTTTGTGACATCTTCCGAAAAGAATAAGGGTCGGGAGGAATTGCTTGACTTTATTTATAACACCAATAAAATGGTGGAAGCCGGAAAGACCATTACCCCTGAAGAGGAGCTGAAGCCTCAAATAGCTGAGGAGCCTACACCTGACTTCACGGAAAGATCCATTGACCTTAGAGCTAAGGCAGAGATAGAAATGGATTGTTCCGATATCCCGGACGGTAAGACAGGCCAAGAAACAGAATAAAGCAGTGTCGAATTCTCTGACTAACCTTAACATCATGGAAACTATCAATAGGGGGCACACAGCCCGGAAGATCAACACATTGGTGAAGAGCGAGAGTAAGAAAGCTGAGCTGATACGATTCGGTCTGGTAGGAGCAGTGGCCACGGGAATACAATATGGCGTTTATGTGGTATTTGTAAACGCTGTGAAAGTTCCAGCTGTGGTGTCGACCCTGATCAGTTATGCGATCAGTTTCATATTCAATTTTTTCCTGTCGAGCTACTTCACGTTCCACAGCGATCCAAATGCAAAGAAGGGGCTTGCGTTCACTTTAAGCCATCTGGTGAATATGGGAATGCAAACCGGTTTCGTGGCTATATTCAAAGGAATTGTCGGGCCGACATTAGCTTTGCTTCCGGCAATGGCGATATGTGTGCCGATCAATTTCTTTTTGGTGCGTTTTGCCTTTACGGCCAAGATTTTCCAAAGTAAAAAGGATAGGGAAGAGAAAGCGATAGACAGATCGGAAGTCAATGTTTCTGAATCAGGAGAATAGACTAACAAGATTAAATAAAATATAAGGATATGATTAAAGTAGCAATGGCCAGCGATCACGCGGGCTATGAAATGAAAGAACTTTTGAAAACAATCCTTTCCGAGAAGGGTTATGAAGTGAAGGATTATGGCACACACAGCACAGATTCATGCGATTATCCCGATTATGCGCATCCGTGTGCGGAAGCGGTAGAGAACGGAGAATGTGCCTTCGGAGTAGCGATGTGTGGCTCCGGAAATGGAATAGCAATGACACTCAATCATCACAAGGGTGTGCGTGCCGCAATCTGCTGGCTTCCCGAACTGGCGAGTCTTGCCCGCCAGCACAACGATGCGAATGTGCTCGTGTTACCGGCCAGATTCATATCAGAGGCGGAGGCTGAGAGCATACTTGAAGCATGGTTAAGCGCGGAGTTTGAAGGAGGTCGTCATGTGCGCCGTGTGGAGAAAATTCCGGTGCAGATTCTCTAATTCAACAATAAATAAATCAATCGGCTTTGCATGATGGCCAGAGGTCGTCGGGCAAAGCCGATTAATTTATTAGACGGTCGAATGAACTTATAAGGGCATGAAGGAAGCAATAGAAAAACCTTGTGTATCATCCCAAGAGACAGCCATATTTAAGATTAAGCTGATCGATCAGCGGTTTCACAGCCTGATAGGCCTCTATCCTGAAGAAAGGATTGAAGGCAATGATATGGTGGTGGATTTATGGGTGGAATTCCCGGCAACAAGATTTAAATCAGAAGAGCTCTCTACGGGAATATCCTATGCAGACATGTATGACATAGTGAAGGAAGAGATGGATAAAGAATGGTTATTGCTGGAGAGTATAGCCATAGAAATAATGGATAGGATGAAAGGTAGATGGCCCTTTATCCTTCATGGCTGGATTAGGATAGAAAAGGTGAATCCGCCGATAGAAGGAATGAAGGGGAGTTGTGGTATAGAGTATAAATTTTAAAAAATAGGGATAGAAGATTTGGTGAAATCAAAAAAAAGTTGTAATTTTGCAAACGCAATCGGGAACGATAGCATGGCATGGTTCGTTAGCTCAACTGAATAGAGCATCTGACTACGGATCAGAAGGTTGCAGGTTTGAATCCTGCACGAATCACCATCCACTGGCTCCTTAGCTCAACTGAATAGAGCATCTGACTACGGATCAGAAGGTTGCAGGTTTGAATCCTGCAGGAGTCACCGATAATACAGATGGTTCGTTAGCTCAACTGAATAGAGCATCTGACTACGGATCAGAAGGTTGCAGGTTTGAATCCTGCACGAATCACTCAAAAAGGTTGCAATCTTCAGGATTGCAACCTTTTTTTGTTTCCGCATCTTCCATTCTTATCTAAAAGTATACACACTCTAAAACCCCGGCTACGTTTTAACGGAACCGGGGTTTTTAGAGATTATATTTTATTGTATAACTTATTTCAAGATTGCGCTGCCGACTCCGCCACCGCCCTGCTGCTCATTGTTGTTGGAAACTTTCTTACCGTAATTGAACGTGTAACTGAGAGAAAGGCAGAGGTTACGCGAGGCATACCAGCTCCATTGACGAGCTGTTTCGGAAAATAGCGGAGAATAGAACGACAGTTCTTCATATCCATTCCTGGAAAACCAGTTGCGAAACTCCAGGCTGCCCTTGAAATTTCCTATCGCATAACTCACATTCGCCCCATAAACACTCTTTATTTTTGACTGATACCCATTGCTCCAGCCGTTCAGGTTGCGCCGGGGAGTGTTGTAATAGAGCATCGCCGACCAGTTGTTTCTTGAATACTGAGCCGTGATATTTCCTGCAAGAGAATTCATCGTCTGTGCATCGCATCCTGTAAGCACCACCCTGCTTGCGCTGCCAAATGCTTTAAGGATAAAAGTGTTGTCAAGAAGCCGAAGTGTGGCAGAAAGCCTCGCGCTATACAGATTGGCAGACCCGCTGTTGACCGACTGACGAATCAATCCGTCATATCCAGGCATAGCATAGAACCTGTATGCCTGCTTGTGGGGATTCCCTTCATATTGAACTGAAGCCGAAAGTGAGAGTCGGTTGGTCGGCACGTAATTATAGGAAGCGGAAGTGAGGCAGAAAAGGGTATTCCTTAAATCGGGGTTGCCTTGAAGCCAAAGGAGCTCGCTGTCCTGCACAAGTGCATCGTTGGCCGTAGAAGCCTGCGGGTGAGAATTGCCCCACCATCCCTCAACGCTTGCCGAATTCCGCTCGTTGATCCTATATTCCAGCGATAATCCTATGCGTGGATTCCATTCATTCAGGGTGGTGATGCCGTTGATCCTGCCTAAAGTCCAGGAGGCACCGGCACGTGAATAAAGGCTAAGCTTCTCCCAATTCTGAGTGTAAATTAGAAAGAACATACTTTCCGATGAAAGTAATCTTTGGGAGTTATTGGCTGACCCTAAATAACGGGTGTCATAGATAGTATTGTAGGTAGCTACATTAAAACGTAAAGTATTGTTATGGGGAAGCTTCTTGCCATATTCAATTGAGGCATTAGGGGTATATACTTTCTCCTTGTTGTCGTTTTCTATGGGATCGAGCTCACCAAGTCGGTAAAGCGAGCGGCGCTTAGTCGAGCCATACGTGAAATCCCAAGAAACCATCAGGGAGTTATCATTTGGCAGAAAGAACTGATAATAACCCCTTGCCGTCGGATATAGCGACTGGTAAGTCTCCATATTGAAAGACGTGGTCTGCCC
>JAAVFV010000053.1 GCA_014800525.1 Bacteroidales bacterium
TATGTACGGTTATCGGAGTGATTTTCGGTTTTTATCCTGCTGCTAAAGCCTCCAATCTCGATCCAATTGAGGCGATCAGGTATGAGTAGGATTCGGGAATTTTGACGCAAGGATTTTGACGGGAGGATTTTGAGTGATCCCAAACCTCCTGTTTGGGTAACAAAAAAGCGGAGAATAAGTCTCCGCTTTTTTTTGCATAGGGAGGTGCTAATCATACTCTTGGCTGAGCAGTCTGTTGATTGTAGCAATCATTGAATCGTAAAGAACTGCCCATGTCGGCTTCCCATTTTCGGACTGGTTATAAGTGAACTATCTCAAGGTTAAAAAATCTTATTTTTAGATTTAATGCTTACACATTTCTGCATGATAGCACACGGAAAACCATGTCAAATCATACGGCCCCCTAAGACTACAATAGGCTGTAACGACCTTTTTTACAGGTACGTTACAGCCTAACTGTAGGATTATGTTACGTTACGTCTTATTCCTCGATGGCAACCTGCACCACCGTCGTTAATGTCTTATGTTCAATGAGTTGCGAAGACACTCTAAACATATTCTAAACATTTTTCGACTTAATGAGGATTTTTTCCACAAATATGGCTTTTAGTCCTCGATTGCAGCCTGCGCCGATGCTACGCGGGCGATGGGCACGCGGAAAGGAGAGCAGGATACATAGTTCATGCCTAAGTTGGCACAGAACTTAACGGAGCTGGGCTCGCCACCATGCTCGCCACAGATGCCTACCTTCAGGTCGGGACGAGTGGCACGACCTTTCTTAACACCCATCTCTACGAGCTGGCCTACACCTTCCTGATCCAGAACCTCAAACGGATCTACCTTGATCACACCGTGCTCTTTGTAGAACTTCAGGAATTTCGGTGCATCATCGCGAGAGAAGCCGAATGTCATCTGAGTGAGGTCGTTGGTACCGAATGAGAAGAATTGTGCCACCTCTGCAATCTTATCAGCTGTAAGAGCCGCACGAGGAACCTCAATCATTGTACCTACCTTGTATTCAATTGTGTCACCCTTTTCATCGAACACCTTAGCGGCTGTGGTGTTTATCACGTTGGCCTGGTGTTCAAGCTCCTTGAGTGAACCTACCAGAGGAACCATAATCTCAGGCATAACCTTGATACCGCGAGCTTTGCAGGCAAGAGCAGCCTCGATGATGGCGCGTGTCTGCATCTCTGTGATCTCGGGATATGTGATACCGAGACGACAACCACGGTGACCGAGCATCGGGTTGAATTCCTCAAGAGATTCCACCTTAGCCTTTACCTCTTCTTTTGTGATACCCATCTCCTCTGCGAGATCTGCCTGTGCAGCTGCAGTGTGAGGTACGAATTCATGCAACGGGGGATCGAGAAGACGAACTGTCACACCATAGCCGTCCATAGCCTCGAAGATACCCTCAAAGTCGCCACGCTGCATGGGGAGGAGTTTAGCAAGGGCTGTGCGACGGCCTTCCTCATCCGAAGACAGAATCATCTCGCGCACAGCCTTGATACGGTCGCCCTCGAAGAACATGTGCTCTGTACGGCAGAGACCGATACCCTGGGCACCAAACTTGCGCGCCTGCTTTGCATCGCGGGGAGAGTCGGCATTTGTGCGTACAAGGGTCTTGGCATATTTATCAGAAAGATCCATGATTGCACCAAAGTCGCCGTCGAGCTCAGGCTCTGTGGTCTTCACAGCACCTTCATATACATCACCTGTCGAGCCATTCAGAGAGATCCAGTCGCCTTCCTTGTATGTCTTACCGCTCATTGTAACGGTCTTCTCCTTATAGTCGACTACGATATCGCCTGCACCGGATACACAGCACTTACCCATACCGCGTGCTACCACTGCAGCGTGAGATGTCATACCTCCACGCATGGTAAGGATACCCTGAGCCACTGCCATACCACGAAGGTCTTCAGGAGAAGTCTCGATACGGACAAGAACTACCTTCTTACCTTTCTCAGCCCATTCCTCTGCGTCATCTGCCTGGAAGACGATCTGGCCTGTAGCGGCACCCGGAGAAGCGGGAAGACCCTTAGCGACAACCTTTGCCTTCTTCAGATCTTCTTTGTCAAATACGGGGTGAAGGAGCTCATCAAGTTTCTGAGGCTCCATTCGGAGAAGCACGGTCTTCTCATCAATCATGCCCTCGCGGAAAAGATCCATTGCGATCTTCACCATGGCGGCACCGGTGCGCTTACCATTACGGGTCTGGAGCATCCAAAGCTTACCGTCCTGGATAGTGAACTCCATATCCTGCATATCCTTATAGTAATCCTCAAGACGCTTTGCAGTTGCGATCAGATCGGCAGCGCAGTCAGGCATTGATTCCTCGAGGGAAGGATATTTCTCCTTACGCTCCTCTTCGCTGATGCCCTGGAGGGCGGCCCAACGACGAGAGCCTTCGATTGTGATCTGCTGGGGAGTGCGGACACCGGCAACCACGTCCTCACCCTGAGCATTGATAAGATACTCACCGTTGAAGATATTTTCACCGGTAGCAGCGTCACGGCTGAATGCCACGCCTGTAGCGGAGTTATTGCCCATATTACCGTATACCATGGCCTGGACATTAACGGCAGTACCCCATTCCTCAGGAATCTGGTTCATGCGGCGATAAAGGATCGCGCGCTCATTCATCCAGCTATCAAATACGGCGCAGATACCACCCCAGAGCTGCTCCCATGCAGATTCGGGGAAATCCTTACCTGTATATTCCTTTACGGCAGCCTTGAAACGCTTTACGAGCTCCTTGAGATCATCCACGTCAAGATCTGTATCTGACTTCACGCCTTTCTCTTCCTTCACTTCATCCATGATGGCCTCAAAAGGATCGATATCAGTCTTGCTCTTAGGCTTCATACCGAGAACCACGTCACCGTACATCTGAACGAAACGACGATAGCTATCCCATGCGAAACGGGGATTGCCGCTCTTCTCAGCCATTGTCTCTACAGTGGCATCATTCATACCAAGGTTGAGCACAGTATCCATCATACCCGGCATAGAAGCACGCGCACCGGAGCGCACGGATACGAGCAGCGGATTAGAGGGATCATCGAATTTCTTACCTGTGAGTTCTTCAACATGGGCGATAGCCTTCTCCACATCTTTCTGGAGTTCTTCCACCACCTTGTCACGACCATACTGGGTATATTCGTTACAAACTTCCGTAGTGATAGTGAAACCCGGAGGTACGGGCATTCCCAGAAGATTCATCTCAGCGAGATTCGCACCTTTACCGCCGAGGAGGTTTCTCATCTCTGCATTACCCTCGGCTTTACCACCACCAAAGGTATAGATTTTCTTTGCCATAGAGATATTATATTATATAATGATATATTCGGGTTATGATTGTTTCTTTTTTCATGGATGAGCCGCCAGTCAACAGGCGTCTCGAGGCCCTCCTGAGGTCCGCGCCATTCGCGATTTCGGACGCAGAGGCCGCCTTGAGGGTTCCTGACTGCAAATTTAATAATTTGCGGCTTAAATCCCAATTTTATCCCCTTTATTATCGGAGGCATTATAGTATTTTAAGACATGGCGTTTAACATTGGGTCCCTCACTCCTGATTATTGGACGTTAAGTAGCTCACATCAATTAATAAATGTAGTAGCCGTGAATACTAAAACGAAACATGAATCATAAAACTTGATATTTGACTCGTCCTTTCTTATTTTTTGTAGGAAACTCGTCGATTTTCAATTTTGGCCGCTTTCGGCTTGTCATTCAGTCGCATAGCCCGCTATGCTCTTTCATTCCGCACCAAAATCGCCTCAAAAATCTCTAAGTTTTATGTATTCATTAATTGCTGCGAGCTACTTATTTAGTAAATTTGCATCCTGTTATCCCGCTCCCAGGCGCCGTCCGCGGCGATGGGTCTGTTAATCCGGGCTCGCACCCATAACTATACATATGGCAAGAAAGAAAAAAGACCTCCCCCTCCTGGAGAACGTTGAAATCTCGGGAGTGGCAGCTGAAGGAAAGGCAATCGCTAAAGTTCGTTTCAAGGAATCTGATGAGACTCCGATGGTGGTGTTCATCCCTTATGGCGCTCCAGGCGATATAGCAGATATAAAGATCGACAAGAAGAAGCGCAGTTTCGCCGAGGGTCATATCGAGCGCATGATAAGCCCCTCGCCCCAACGTTGCGAACCCCGCTGCCGTCATTTCGGTATATGCGGTGGTTGTAAATGGCAGCATCTCCCCTATCAGGCTCAGCTTGATTTCAAACAGCAGCAAGTGGAGGATGCACTCACCAGAATCGGTAAGATCGACCTTCCCCCGATATCCCCTATTTTAGGATCGGAGGAGATATGGGAATATCGTAATAAGATGGAGTATACATTCTCAGATAAAAAGTGGCGTACCTGGGAGGATGTCCGTTCCGGGAAGGAATTCACTGACCCTCCCATGGCCTTAGGATTCCATATTCCGGGTGCTTTCGACAAGGTATATCATATCGAACAGTGTCTTCTCCAGGATGATCTTGGAAACCGGATCCGCAATTTCATATATGATTATGCCGTGGAGCATAATCTTTCATTCTATAATATCCGTGAGAATCATGGCCTGTTGCGAACGCTCATGATCCGTATTGCCTCTACAGGCCAGGTGATGGTCTGTATATCTTTCGGTGAGGATCATTCTGATGAGATCAAGGCGCTCCTTGAGGCTGTAAAGGAAAGATTCCCGGAGATCACTTCGCTTCTTTATGTGATCAATACAAAGCTTAACGATACAATATCGGATCTTGAAATCAAGTCATGGTCGGGCCCGGATTATATCGAGGAAGAGATGGAAGGATTGAAGTTCAGAGTAAATGCCAAGTCGTTCTATCAGACAAATTCCCGTCAGGCCTACCAACTATATACGGTGGCACGTCGCTTTGCAGGCCTGGATCCACAGCATGTGCCAGCCAATCCCAGCCGAAAAGCTCCGCTCGTATATGACCTCTACACCGGAACTGGCACAATCGCTAATTTCATTGCTCGCGGAGCTGCAAAGGTAGTCGGGATTGAATATGTGGAGGCCGCTATTGAGGATGCCAAACTGAATGCCCGCGTAAACGGTCTCGATAATACACTATTCTTTGCCGGCGACATGAAAGATGTGCTCACTGATGAATTCATCGTCCGACATGGTGCTCCTGATGTGATGATCATTGATCCCCCGCGCGCAGGAATGCATGAAGATGTGGTGAATGTGATTCTGCGGACCTTGCCTCCGGTGATAGTATATGTAAGCTGTAATCCGGCCACTCAGGCTCGCGATCTCGCCCTGCTCGATTCGCGTTACCGCGTCACGGATGTTCAGCCTGTTGATATGTTCCCCCATACTCATCATGTGGAGAATGTAGTGCGATTGGAACTCCGTTGATTTTTGGCATAATTTTTATTACCTTTGTAGTTTCGTGAAGATCCTCATGCTTCGTCCATATTCAGAGGACGTTGTGAATCTTCACGATAATGGTATATCGCTATAATCTTAATTAACTCATTTTCATTTCAATGGCTCGCAATTTTACCCATCTTCATGTGCATTCGCAGTATAGTCTGCTCGATGGTAAGGCATCAATTCCCGAACTCGTTGACAAGGCTGTCGCTGACGGAATGCGTGGTATAGCTCTTACCGACCATGGCAATATGTTCGGTATAAAGGAATTCTTCAATTATTGCGAGAAGGTGAATGGAAAGCTTCCCGATGATAAGAAGTTCAAACCTATCATCGGATGCGAGATGTATGTGGCCAAAGACCGTATGTCGGTAAAGAAAGACAAGCGTGACAATGGCTACCATCTCATTGTACTCGCAAAAAATGAGAAAGGCTATCATAATCTTGTGAAGCTCGTGAGCCGTGCCTGGACCGAGGGTTATTATTATAAGCCGCGTACCGACCGCTTCGAGCTTGAGAAATATCACGAAGGGCTCATCGTTTGCTCGGCATGTCTGGGCGGAGAGGTGCCTCAGCGTATCATGAATGATGATATCGAGGGGGCAGAGGAACTGGTGCAATGGTTTAAAAGCATTTTTGGAGATGATTATTATCTCGAGCTTCAGCGTCATCAGACTTTCAAGCAGAATGCCAATACCGAGGTGTATGTGGAGCAGCAGCGCGTAAATGAACAACTCATCCGGATTGCCAGGAAATACGGAATCAAGACCGTGGCCACCAATGATGTCCATTTCACTTTTGAAAATGATGCCGAAGCCCACGACCGTCTGATTTGCGTATCGATGCAGAAGTCGTTCTATGAACCCCGCATGCATTACACCAAGCAGGAATGGCTCAAATCGCCCGCAGAAATGGAGGCTATCTTCTCCGATATCCCCGAAGCGCTTGACACTACGATGGAGATTCTGGATAAGGTGGAGACCTATTCCATCAATCATGCCCCCATTATGCCCTTCTTCCAGATTCCTGCAGAGTTTGGTACGGAGGAGGAATATCGCGCCCGGCTTACCAAGGAGGATCTCTTTAATGAGTTTACTCGAGATGAGAACGGCAATGTGGTTCTTTCTGAGGAGGAGGCCAATAAGAAGATCGAGCGCCTCGGAGGGTATGACAAACTCTATCGTATAAAGTTTGAAGCCGATTATCTGGCAAAACTCACATTCGAGGGTGCGAAGCGTCTGTACGGTGATCCGCTTTCGGATGAGGTGAAAGAACGCCTCAACTTTGAACTCTATATCATGAAGACCATGGGGTTCCCCGGCTACTTCCTTATCGTGCAGGACTTCATTAATGTCGGGCGTCAGAAACTCGGAGTCAGCGTCGGTCCGGGACGTGGCTCGGCGGCGGGAAGTGCCGTGGCCTACTGCCTCGGTATTACTCAGGTGGATCCTATAAAATATGATCTTCTTTTCGAACGATTCCTGAATCCGGACCGTATTTCGCTCCCTGATATTGATGTCGATTTCGATGACGATGGCCGCTATGAAGTGCTGAAATATGTCACGGAGCATTACGGCGAGGAGAAGGTGGCGCATATCATCACCTATCAGACCATGGCCTCAAAGATGGCCATTAAGGATGTGGCGAAGGTGCTGGAAGTTCCGCTGCCGGAATCAAACCGTCTGGCAAAGCTCGTGCCCGACCGTCTGAATGACCCTGAAGGTAAGTCGGTTAAAATCAATCTTAAAAATCTTCTTAAATATAGTCCGGAGTTTCAGGCCGAGGCCGAAAGTCAGGATGAGGGAATTCGGGAGACTATCAAATATGCCGTTCAGCTTGAGGGTAATATCCGGGGGACCGGTATTCATGCCTGCGGTGTGATTATATCCCGTGATGATATCACCGATTGGGTGCCTGTCTCTATGGTGACTGATGCAAATGGATTGAAAGTGATCTCCACTCAGTATGAGGGATCAGTCATTGAAGATACAGGACTGATCAAGATGGACTTCCTGGGTCTCAAAACTCTTTCAATCATTAAAGAGGCCCTCATCAATATCAGAGAGACACGCGGATTCGATCTTGACATAGATCATATCCCACTTGATGATAAGGCCACCTTCGACCTTTACTGCAAGGGGAACACAGTGTCGACATTCCAGTTCGAATCGGCCGGTATGCAGAAATATCTCCGGGAGCTGCAGCCATCCAGATTCGAGGATCTCATTGCAATGAATGCCCTATATCGCCCGGGGCCGATGGACTATATCCCTTCGTTTATCGCCCGAAAACATGGTCAGGAGCCTATTGAATACGATATCCCCATCATGTCGAAATATCTGGAAGAGACCTATGGGATCTGTGTATATCAGGAGCAGGTGATGCTTCTGAGCCGTCTTCTGGCTGATTTCACACGCGGTGAATCCGATATGCTCCGTAAGGCTATGGGTAAGAAGCAGATAGATAAGATGCAGAAACTGAAGGTGAAATTTCTTGATCAGGGAACGGCCAACGGTCATAAGGCGGAAACGCTTGAGAAAATCTGGGCCGACTGGGAGAAGTTTGCATCCTATGCCTTCAATAAGAGCCATGCCACATGCTATTCGTGGGTAGCCTATCAGACAGGCTATCTGAAAGCCAATTATCCCGCTGAGTATATGGCCGGGGTGATGAGCCGTAATCTTGGCACAGCCGATAAGATCCGCGTCGTGATGGACGAATGCCGTCGTATGGGTCTTAAAGTCAAGGGGCCCGACATTAATGAGTCGGTGGAGAAATTCGGTGTCAATAAGAAAGGAGAGATTCGTTTCGGTTTGGCCGCTATCAAAGGTGTGGGAGTCAATGCTGTTTCTTCCATCATCCACGAAAGAAAAGTGAATGGACCGTTTAAGGATATCTTCGATTTCGTGGAGAGAGTAAACCTTAGTGCCTGCAACCGCAGCGCAATCGAGAACCTTGCTATGGCCGGTGCTTTCGATTGTTTCGGCTTACCGCGCGAGACTTATCTACATCCCGTATTGGATACCACATGGTCTGACATTGTGGTCAAATATGGTCAGAATGTGCAGAAAGATAAGAATTCTCTTCAGATGAGTCTGTTCGGAGATGATGAGCCTTTGGAAAACAGTAAGCCGCCGATTCCCCAGGCAGAGCCCTGGAGCCGTATGGCGATCTTAAATAAGGAGAAGGAACTTGTCACGATGTATCTATCCGCTCATCCGCTTGATCCCTATTGGGTGGAACTCAAATATGGATGCAACACCACCTGCGAGGAATTCAAAGAGAAAAAGGAGGCGGCCACTCCGGGACAGGTAATCACTGTCGGAGGTCTTGTAACGAATTCAACAATCCGCACAGCCCGTTCGGGCAATAACTTTACCATCGTTGAAATCGAAGATTTCACCGGAAAAATGGAGCTTGCCCTCTTCGGACGTCTGCATGAGCATTACGCTCATCAATTTATTGTTGGCGAAGCAATCATGCTCAAGCTTAATTTTGTTCCGCAGAAATATAATCCTTCAAGAGTTGATATGCAGATTGAATCCATCACTCCTCTTGATTCATCTAAGGGTAATGTAGCAAATGAACTACATCTGATGCTCGATATTAATGGGAATAATTCAGAGGTAGTTTCCACTCTCGCCGAACACAAATCCTCCGCACGACCCGGAACGGTCTATCTCCATCTTATCGACCGGAACTCAAATCAACGGATCCGGATCCGATTCCGTAAACCGGTGTCGATCGATCGTCAACTGATAGATCTCCTGTCGGAGTCCCAGATCTCATTCAAGATAGATACGGCAAAGGATTAATAAGTAGTTACTAAGTCAACACGATAATAAACTCAATATAAAATAAAACAACAATGGCAAAAGAATTCACAGATGCTTCCGCCAAGGAGGCGATTGAATCAGGTAAGGTTGTGGTGATCGATTGCTGGGCACCCTGGTGCGGCCCATGTCTTAAACTCGGTCCCCTCGTTGAAGAGCTCGCTGAAAAGTATGGCGACAAGGCAGAAATCGGCAAAATCAACATTGATGAAGAAGGTGATATCACCGCCGAGTATGCAATCCGCAGCATCCCCACCATCCTCTTCTTTAAGGATGGTCAGCTTGTTGACCGCACTGTAGGGCTCTTGAAATTCTCTGATCTCGAAGGCCATCTACAGCCCCTCTTAGGCTAAGACACCACCTATACCTCTCCTCAAGAGGGACAGAGCATCCAATAGATATCCGTCCGTGAAAAGCGTTTTCATTTTAAACGGCTGACAATCAATTGATTGTCAGCCGTTTCTTTTGTATAGCCAGATTCAAGTCCGATAATAAACCGACGTCTTTACTTATAATCTTACTCTGGTCGGGTATAGTCTGGCATGCCGGATTCATAACGCATAATAACCAGACTTTATGTAGGATATATTCTATCTTATGGCACTCGCCCGAAACCCATGAAGGTGCGTGTCCAGTAGGGTTCCGTAATATCAGTCACCACCACTCCACGCGATGTGGAGGAATGCACAAATTGGGTATCATTTATCATGATTCCCACATGCGATATCCTTGATTCACTTTTTCCTGTGGCAAAAAAGACCAGATCCCCTACCCTGACATCTTTCTGTTTTATCGACTTACAATATTCCGCCTGCTTGGCAGAATTGCGGGGAATCGCCTTACCGGTGACATCCAGATAGACCTGCATCACCATTCCCGAACAATCCGCTCCCCTCCCTTTATCCGAACAGCCATACCTATACGGAGTTCCAATCCAGTTTACAGCCTCCTCCGCGATTGCACGCTCCATACGTGTGCCCTGTCCGATGCTCAGCTTGGCTGTCTTTTTATCCATCCCCTTTCCAACGCCGTTCCCTGTTTCCTTCGAAGCCCTCTGACCCTTTTTCGTCTTCTTGGCTTTCTTTTTCTTACTCTTCTTTATCACATGCTCCTTGCGATGCTTGCTCCTTACTGACGAGCCTGTGGAATGACACGAACTCATCCCTATGCCTATCCCTACAAGAAGAACAAGAGCCCAAAGCTCCTTTCCACTCAACAAATTCCTGATCCTCAACATATATATTAATTCCAATCATAGGCAAAGTTGGCAATTTTTATTCACATATACAAACTCCACTCACACACATGCAATAGTGTCCTAACAAGTCTTAATTATGGAAATATTTTGTTAAGCCGTATAATAACAAAGCTTTTTCGGAGTAATATACGTAAATCATATATATATCTATATATCTGAACCAAATCAGAAACGATGTGTCTGAGGCTTGCTAATCCAAGAAATCAATGTCAGACACAGAGATAATATCAAATGAATGTATAATCGAAAAGACATACGAATGAAAAAGGCTAACATTTTCTTTGCAGCCGCCCTGCTGGCTGCTTCAGCAGGAACGCTCTTCGCCACTGAGGATCCTACTTTCATCCGCACTGCGACAACATCTCAATTCGACACCGACTTTACCAAAGCTGCCGAACAGACTGTGAATGCCGTGGTATGTATCAAAAGCTTCACCACACGCCAGCAGCAACAGAATCCTTACGGAGGTGGAGGTTATGATCCTTTCGGTATGTTCGATTTTTTCTTCGGACAGCCTCAACAACGTCAGCAACCGCGTCAGCAACCGCGTAACAGCGAACCGGTACAGAGCGGCCTCGGCTCAGGTGTGATTATCTCTGATGATGGATATATCGTTACCAATAATCATGTGATTGACGGTGCCGACAAACTGGAAGTGCTGCTCAACGATAACTCCACTTTCGAAGCCCGCGTAATCGGTACGGATGAAGCCACAGATCTTGCTCTGATCAAAATCGAAGCCAAAGATCTCTCCCCGATTCTATTCGGAGATTCCGAAAACCTTAAGGTCGGAGAATGGGTATTGGCTGTCGGCAATCCATTCGGATTTAATTCTACAGTCACAGCCGGTATCATTTCGGCTAAGGCCCGTTCTCTTGGCCAAGCACAACAGAAGAATAAACTCTCTATAGAGTCTTTCATCCAGACAGATGCAGCTCTCAACCCCGGCAACTCCGGAGGAGCGCTGGTAAACCTGAAGGGAGAACTGATCGGAATCAATTCGGCAATCTATTCCAACACAGGCAGCTACTCAGGCTTCTCCTTCGCCATCCCGACCACAATCGTAAAGAAAGTAATGACCGACCTCCGGCAGTATGGTACAGTTCAGCGTGCGATGCTCGGTGCCAGTGTAGCAGATCTTGATGCTAAGATAGCAAAAGAGAAAAACATCACCGCCACCAAGAGCGGCGTGATCATCGCAAGCGTTCAGGATCGTTCTACAGCTCATGAACTCGGCCTTCAGGAAGGAGATGTGATTACGGCAGTAAATGGAGTGCACGTTGCTTCTCGCGCACAACTCGTGGAGCAAGTGAGCAAATACCGTCCCGGCGACAGCATTTCCATCACCTTTATCCGCAACAATAAGGAAATCACAAAATCGGCTACACTCCGCAACCAACAGGGCAATACCGATATCACCCGCAAGGGCGACTTCTCCGAACTGGGATGCGCCTTCATGAAACCTTCTGAGGAGACCAAACGTAATCTGGGTATCTCGACAGGCGTACAAGTGCAGGGAATAAAAGCCGGTTCTTTCCGCGATGCAGGTGTGAAAGATGGTTTCGTGATCCTTGAAATCAACGGATCGCCTGTGAATTCCGCCGATGATGTGGAGCGCATCTACAATCAGATCATGAGGGGCGACGATCAGGATCGCGTTATGTTCCTGACCGGTATATACCCGACAGGTAAGAAGTATTACTATGCAGTGAATCTCGGAGAATAATCCTCTGAGACTCCGGATAAAAAATGAGAATCAAAAAATTTCAGATATAAAAAAGAAATTTAGGTTTTCAGACGTTTAAAAATGTGAGATACGTGTGAACGTGTCTCACATTTCGCTTATACGTGGCCCATACAGGAGGTTAGAATGCGTATTATTTCAATCATCACAACTTTGATTACATGTTCATATGAGACAAATTAAGATAGCTCCTTCAATCACTAATAGAACCGACAGTGCCGTACTCGATAAATATCTCCAGGAAATCGGACGTGAAGAAATGATTTCTCCTGAAGAGGAAGTGGAACTCGCACAACGCATTAAGAAAGGCGATAAGAAAGCCCTGCAAAAACTTGTAAGAGCCAATCTTAGATTTGTAGTTTCAGTGGCTAAACAATATCAGAATCAGGGAATCAGTCTTCCTGATCTCATCAATGAGGGAAACATCGGTCTGATTCGTGCCGCACAAAAGTTTGATGAAACCCGTGGTTTCAAATTCATTTCATATGCCGTATGGTGGATTCGTCAGTCGATTTTGCAAGCCATTGCCGAGCAATCCCGAATTGTGCGTCTCCCCCTCAATCAGGTTGGATTCCTGAATAAAATTTCCAAAGAGAGTTCGGCATTCGAACAGGAGCACGAACGCCGTGCCTCTGCTGAAGAGCTCGCCGAACGAATGGATCTCCCGGCCGACAAGGTAGCGGAAACAATGAAGGTATCCGGACGTAGTATATCTGTTGATGCGCCTTTTGCAGAGGGTGAGGAAAATTCACTTCTTGATGTGCTTTCCGACGATTCAGGCCCGAAGACAGATGCCGGCCTATATCAGGAATCACTCGAAAGAGAGGTTGACCGTGCCCTTCACCAGCTTGATACCAGAGAGAGAGAAATCCTTAAAATGTTTTTCGGTATCGGATGTCAGGAGATGACACTTGAAGAGATCGGTACTCGATTTGATCTCACCCGTGAACGCGTTCGTCAGATTAAGGAGAAAGCGATTCGTCATCTAAAGGGTCAGCGTAGTAAACTGCTTCAGAGCTATCTTTGATTCAGAAACCTACTTGAATCCTTAAATTTCGAGGAATCTCCATAGAAATATTGAAGTCCGGGGTAGACGATTTGCGTACCCCGGATTTTTTTGTTATTTTTGCGTAATTTACGTTTTCTATCTACCTTATGAGGCAATTAAAGATAACTAAATCAATCACTAACCGCGAGACCGCTTCGCTTGATAAATATCTCCAGGAGATTGGTCGAGAGGAAAGAATCTCGGTGGAAGAGGAAGTGGAACTTGCCAAGCGTATTCGCGAAGGCGACCGCAAGGCACTCGATAAACTCTGCCGCGCAAATCTCCGATTTGTGGTGTCGGTGGCAAAACAATACCAGAATCAGGGTCTCAGCCTCCCCGATCTCATCGATGAAGGCAATCTTGGCCTGATCCGTGCTGCAAAAAAGTTTGATGAGACACGTGGCTTTAAGTTTATCTCCTATGCCGTGTGGTGGATCCGTCAGTCGATTCTGCAGGCTCTTGCCGAGCAATCCCGTATAGTCCGTCTTCCCCTCAACCAGGTCGGTTCGCTGAATAAAATCTCCAAGGAACTTGCCAAATTCGAGCAGGAAAATGAGCGTCGTCCCTCTCCTGAAGAACTCGCCGAACGTCTCGATATGCCTGTCGACAAGGTGGCGGATACCATGAAAGTATCAGGACGCAGTATTTCCGTGGATGCTCCCTTCTCAGAAGGTGAAGACAATTCTCTTCTTGATGTGCTGTCAAATGATGATAGTCCGATGGCGGATGCTTCTCTGAATAAGGAGTCTCTGGCCAAGGAAGTGGATAGAGCCCTCCAGCAGCTCGTGGACCGCGAACGTGACATCATCAAGATGTTCTTCGGTATCGGTGGTCCGGAGATGACTCTCGAAGAAATCGGCGCCCGTTTTGACCTTACCCGTGAGCGAGTGCGCCAGATCAAGGAGAAGGCTATCAAGCGTCTTAAAGGACAGAAAAGTCGTCTGCTGAAGAGTTATCTCGGACAATAATGATCGCTCCATTGTCATAGGCCTGAAGCCGGCCATAGATCTCAACCGTCAGATCTAACCTCTTATAAATGAATTTACGCTACAACAGCTGTAAAAATTAATCCTCCTCGGATAAAAATAGATCCTTATGGATATAATGAATTTTCCCGCCATCATGCGAAAGGTAGTCTGCCCTTCCATGATAGCGGGATGCTTTTTAGTAAACACCTTATCGGGTATGGCCCAGAAGTCGGATAATTCGCCTCGCGAGAGTCTTTTCGGAGAAACACACTCATTGGCAAATTCTCATTTCTCCTGGGGTCTGGATGTCGGAGCCTCCATTGATTTGACTGCCCATGACATGTCGACATTTGATCTTGATGGCTTCCTCGGATATAAAAATGATGTCATCAAGATCTTAGGGTTCGGTGCGGGAATCCATCGGACAGTTCGCCAACACGACAATTTCGTCCCCCTATATGTTCTCTTCCGTTCCTCATTCCGTCGGCAGCCATCGCTTTGTTTTCTTAATGTGCGCACCGGTTATTCTTTCAACACTGTGGAAGAGTCCCCAATGTTCGGTGATTATAATGCGGCAATAGGTTGCGGTTTCAACCTTTCCCAATCAAGAAAAGTTTCCACCTATCTGATATGTAATCTTGGTTACCGTTACTTCAACAAACGCCATAGGGATTATATATCCCGCCTCGATACATGGTCGGTGTGGACCGCTCAGCTCCAATTCGGTGTAAACTTCTGATACTCGGTGTAAGTTTCTAAGCAAATTTACTGATACAGAACTTTACTACCAGATTCATGGGAATAAGGGGGGATATAATCCCAGATGGCATACGGTTTGTTAATATTAATATTAGAAGTTGTCTAAATTTCTGAAGATGATGAAATGAAATTAGCATCTTCCGTACTATTGAAAAGAATCTTATGACTTTAGAAACCATTATAAAACTGTGTGATTCCATCCGTCGGAGTGTGGCGGAGGGCAATCTGGTCACTCCCCTGCGACGCCTTGAACTCTACGCTGATAAAACTTCAGATCCCCGGTTGGCCGACCGTCTGCGCCGCATCCATGACAACTACCGTTATATGCTGAAGTTTATGATGGATGGTTCGATAGATTCATCCCGGTCCTCAATGTTAGGGGATATCAAGGATGAAATCCTTACCATCACTGATCGTATCGAACGCGATACCATAGCTCGGGATTCCTCGGATATATTTTCAGAAACCTTACGTAATCTCCCTCTTTCGAAGCGCACACTTCGAGAAACTCTCAGTCTGGTCAGAAATATTTCCGCAAATATCTTGTTGATCAGAAGTGCTGGAGGGAATGATCCCTCATTACAGAAAGCACTCGAAGAGAATCTCTCTTTGGCCTTTAATCATGTTTGGACAGAATCGGGATCCTCAGAGTTCCAAAAGCTCGTTTCAAATGCAATTTTATCTGATGATACCGGAGATCAAGCAGCTGTATTGCTGATAAACGCCCTGATCCTCTCCTTATCGGGCGACTTCGACAGGTATAAATTCGCTATCCTGCTTGATGTGATGGAGGCCGAAAAGTCGGAAACCCTTACAGCGCGCGCCATGGTCGGAATAATGCTCGCTCTTGCTCGTCACTCCGATCGAGTTTCCGGGATTCCTTCGCTCATTTCGCGTCTTGAAATGTTGCAGGATTCCCTTATGGCATATCGACGGTTGCGTGAGATCCTGATGGCTATTATACGTACGCGAGACACCGACCGCGTTACCGATAAGATGAATCGCGAGGTGATACCTGAGATTATGAAACTCCAACCCGATATGATCCGAAAGATGCGCGAAGCCGGTGACGATATCGAAGCAGCTCTGGAAGACAATCCGGAATGGCAGGAAATGCTGGAGAATTCCTCTCTTGGAGAGAAAATGCGCGAGATCAACGACATGCAGGAAGATGGTAGCGATCTGATGATGGTGGCATTCTCACCGCTAAAGCAATATCCCTTCTTCAATACAGTTTCAAATTGGTTTCTCCCATTCGACATCAATCATTCTGCTATCACTCTCTCCGATGAAGAGAAAGGAATGATCCGACAGATGCTTGAATTCAATAAGGGCATCTGCCATTCTGATGCATTCTCTCTTGCCCTCTCTCTTACGAAGATGCCGGAAAATCAGCGGCAGATGATGACCTCTCAAATGGCTCAGCAATTCGAAGCTCATGCTGAAGAAATCGAAAAAACGTTACGGAAGAGTTCATCGGCCGAATTTGATCTGGAGACCACACGCACACTGCGCGAGATATACCGGTTTGTCAAGCTTTTCCGGAAGAAAGAGGGGGTGGATAATCCTTTCCGTAATGCGATTCCCTTCCAGAGTCTACCTGTGGTCGGAGAGATGTTGAGCGATTCAGAAATTATCTCCATTGTCGCGGAGTTCTATCTTAAACATCAGTATTATTCCGAGGCTCTCCCCCTTCTTCAGATTCTTCATGATGAGACTCCTGAGGATGCATCCGTTCTCGAAAAGATCGGTTATTGCTATCAGCGTCTCAACCGTCCCGAGAAAGCCCTTGAAGCTTTCTCCAAGGCTGAACTCACTGGGAATACCAGCAAATGGTTGATACGTCGACTTGCCATGACCTATTGGCAGACTAAGGATTTCGAAAAGGCATTGGAGTATTATATCAAGGCATTGGAGAATGATCCTGAAAACCGTCAGCTTATTCTCAGAGCCGGAGCTGCGGCACTCCACGCGGGCAGATATGATGAGGCCCTCAAATATTATCATCATGCCGATTATCTGAAAGGAAATGATCCGGCAGTTGCACGAGCCATTGCCTGGACTCAGTTATTGAAGGGGGATTACTCCAAAAGCGAAACTCAATATGAGAAGATTTTGTCCTCCGGACCTACATCTTCCGATTGGTTGAATGCCGGACACCTCTTTCTTGTTGAGGGCAAGATGAAAGAGGCTATGAAGTATTATAAAGAAGCAATCGGGGATAATCTTGATGATTTCATCGTCAGTTTCAATGGAGATTCCCGGATACTTGAAGAGCGAGGAATCAGCAAAGCTGATCGTGAGCTGATCCTTGACTGGCTTCGTGAATCCCACGGGCCCGCGTCCAAGCCCTAACCAAACCTTAAATAGTTCCCAATAAGATTCATTCATTATGTTAAAGTGTCATATTGACCTTATGACATCATGAATGAATCTATCACTCCCTCCATACAAACCTATACTAATCTATGAATCTACTCAATCTTTATCTTCTCGCTTGTGGACTCCTTATTCCGGCGGGAATGATTTCAGCCAAGAAAGCTATCAGTGATTCGGATATTCAGAATGCATCCATCCGGAATATAAAGAACGATTCCTCCCGCTTCTCTGTAGGCAAAGGAGATTTTCTACTTGATGGCAAACCCTTCCATATAAAGGCTGCCGAGCTCCACTATCCCCGTATTCCCAAAGATTATTGGGAACATCGAATTGAGATGAGCAAGGCGCTGGGAATGAACACCATCTGCCTCTATACATTCTGGAATGCTCATGAACCTGAACCGGGTAAATGGGATTTCGAAGGCCAGAACGACCTCCGGACCTTTATTGAACTGTGTCAGAAACATGATATGAAGGTGATCCTGCGTCCCGGTCCTTATGTATGCGCGGAGTGGGAAATGGGAGGCTTGCCATGGTGGCTTCTGAATTATGAGGATATCAGATTGCGTGAAGATGATCCGCGATTTATGAGCCATGTTGAAAATTTCCAGAAACGCGTTGCAGAGGAGGTTGGCGATCTTATGATCGACAATGGTGGCCCCATTATTATGGTGCAGGTAGAAAACGAGTATGGGTCGTACGGCACAGATCCCGGGTATGTGGCGAAAATCAGAGATATTCTCCGGAAATATTTCGGAGAGAAAACCACTATGTTCCAGTGTGATTGGGCTTCTAATTTTGAGAATAATGGGTTGCCTGACCTTATCTGGACAATGAATTTCGGCACCGGCACTGACATTGATTCCCAATTCAATAGGCTTAAGACTCTTCGTCCGGATAGTCCGCTGATGTGTTCGGAATATTGGAGCGGCTGGTTCGATAAATGGGGTGCTGACCATGAGACCCGTAATGCCGATGAAATGATTGCCGGTCTTTCGGAAATGACCGACAAGAACATCTCCTTCTCCTTATACATGACTCATGGAGGAACCAACTGGGGCCATTGGGCCGGGGCTAATTCCCCGGGATATTCTCCTGACGTTACTTCCTACGATTATGATGCCCCGATCAATGAACAGGGGCGCCCGACAGAAAAATTCCATCTGCTTCGTGAAGCGATGCAGAAACGCTCTGCCACTCCCCTATCCCCTATCCCTGACCCGATCCCTGTGATGAAGATCGGAGAGTTCAGTGTTGATAGTGTTGCTCCATTGTTCGGGAATCTTCCGGTGGCAATCAAAGATTCCGTGATTCGTTCGATGGAAGCGTATGGTCAGGGATTCGGTTCGATACTTTATCGCACAATCCTGCCGGCGAACGATGCCGGTGAACTGACCGTGACAGAACCGCATGACTATGCCCAGATATTTATAAACGGTAACCGGATTGGAGTGTTAGACCGTCGCCTAAACGAGACTAAGATAGAGTTACCCGCCGTTGAAAGAGGAGATACTCTTGATATTCTTGTCGAAGCAACAGGACGAATTAATTTCGGACGTGCCATAAAGGATTTCAAGGGGATTACAGAAAAAGTCAGTTTCACTCCATTCTCCGGCAACGCCCCTGTTGAGCTTTCTGATTGGAAGGTATATCTCCTGCCTGATAGCCGGGATTTCTATTGCAATACAAGGTTTGTATCGGTCGCAGATGCTGTCCGTGGAGCTGATCACCGCTATCCCCGTGGTATCTACAAAGGCTCGTTTAACTTGGAATCCACTGATGACACATATCTCGACATGAGCGGCTTCGGTAAGGGGCTCGTCTACGTAAATGGGCATGGAATCGGACGATTCTGGGAAATCGGCCCTCAGCAGACACTTTATCTTCCGGGAGCCTGGCTCCGCAAGGGACATAACGATATCTTGGTTTTCGATGTTCTTGGCCCGGAATCTCTGACACTACGCGGACTTGATGCTCCAGTGTTGGATAAGGTAAAATCCACGACAGCCGGAGCGCAAGAGATTAGTAAAACGATACTGGAGAATAAGAAGAAAATTGGAAGTGCCAGGCTTGAAGCAAAGAATGGCTGGCAAAGCTGCAGGTTTGTGCCCTCCTCCACAAAGGAAATATTTATTGAGTTCGGAGCTCCGTTAGATGAGCAACCGGTCGCAGTGGCTGAGATGTATATATTGGATAAAACAGGTCAAAGAATCTCAAGGGAACCATGGCGCATAATCGGCATATCATCTGAGAAAATCTCCGGCAATCATACCGGAGATAAGCTATATGATCTGCAAGAATCCACTTACTGGTCTGCCACAGATCCGGAAACTTCCTCTCTCATTCAGCTTGATTTAGGCTCAAATCAGGAGATCTCGGGAATAGAAATCCTACCGCGTGCCGAATCTGGCGCTCCCGGGTGCCCTTCTTCCGTCACTATCTACATTCCATAAATCAAAAAGAGAATAGTTATGAATGAAACCTACAAGGTGCTGCTTGTAAATGGTAGTCCCAAAATCAAAGGTTGCACTGCGCGTGCATTAGATGAGGTAGAGAAAACCCTACATGAGAACGGAATTGAGACCGAGCGTATCGAAGCCGGAGTGAAAGATATACGTGGTTGTATCGCCTGCAACTATTGCCGTACCCATGGCAAATGTGTTTTCAATGATTTAGTGAATGAAACTGCTCCCAAGTTTGATGAAGCTGACGGAATAATTGTGGGTAGTCCGGTGTATTATGCCGGTGCTAATGGTCAGGTTTTGGCTTTCCTTGACCGCCTGTTCTATAGTACATCAGGCTCCATTGATTGTACAATGAAGGTTGGTGCAGCTGTGATTTCTTCTCGCCGAGCCGGTAGTACATCCGCCTTTGATGAAATCAACAAATATTTCACTATCCGTTCTATGCCGGTAGTATCATCCTCTTATTGGAATGAGGTACATGGCTTTACGGCCGAAGATGTGGAAGATGATTTGGAAGGTCTGCAGACAATGAGAAATCTTGGACGTAACATGGCATTCCTTATAAAGGCTATCCGAACTCAGAAGACTGTCGAAGGTTTGCCAAAGCAAGAACACGAGAAGTGGACCAACTTCCATACCGAACATTGAAAAGCAGATTATTCTCCCTCATAATGCTCTGGAAGTTTAAAAAGCGGACATTAATAGTGCCCGCTTTTTATGCTTCTTCCAATAATATTCCATTGATGACGAAGGGAATAAGATTGAGACATCGAAATACGATGGTCTGTAACAGAATATCGAACTCTACTATCAATGAAATAAACCTAACGATTCCAACCATATGGATGGACTCGTCAGGTTTATAATCAGTGGTAGAATATACGCCCTATCTTGAAATGAAGGTTCTGTTTCCGTTGATGATATATATCCCCGATGTCAGGGTGTCAATGGAGGCAGAGTCGTGTATAAGCTGTGTACCGGATAATGAATAGACAGTATAGTGTGTGGCAGTTTCTTGACTTACATCTTCAATTCCGGTTGCAATCTTCCCATAATCTATATCCCTTAGCCAATTTTCAATCATGGATGCGATCCGAAATTCCTCTTTGTAAGCATCACATATAGTGCGGGAGTAATAACCAGTAATGCGATTGTGCCGAGGAACATGCCTCCGA
Organism: Bacteroidales bacterium; assembly: GCA_014800525.1. Taxonomy (GTDB): domain Bacteria; phylum Bacteroidota; class Bacteroidia; order Bacteroidales; family Muribaculaceae; genus Lepagella. Next base: position 21,033 of record JAAVFV010000053.1, read on the forward strand.
TTACCCCTATTGCGAGGGATTTTGATCCATTTGAGCCTACTCCGGAAGCGAATATCATTGGAAGTAATCCAAGTATCATTGTCGCTGAAGTCATAATAATCGGTCTCAAGCGATACTTGGCAGCCAATAATGCCGAAGTTTTTATATCATGACCGTTTCGTCGGGCTTCATCTGCATATTCGGTGATCAGAATTGCTGTTTTTGCAAGAAGACCAATAAGCATAATGACTCCGGTCTGCATATAAATGTTGTTTTCCAAACCAAATATCCAAGCAAGCAGGAAACTTCCGCTAAGACCGAACGGCACGGACAGGATGACGGCGAACGGTATAGTAATACTCTCATAAAGCGCAGCCAGTATAAGGTATATGAATATCACACAGATTATGAA
>JAAVFV010000054.1 GCA_014800525.1 Bacteroidales bacterium
AATTTGAAAATTTGAACGTATGAAAACTCGAAATTTAGGTATCGCCTCTCCACTGACGGTATCGACAGTAGGACTTGGCTGCATGGGAATGAGCCACGGCTACGGCGCTCCCTCAGACATTGACGAAATGGTTAAGCTCATCAGAAAAGCTCATGAACTTGGCGTCACCTTCTTTGATACTGCTGAGGTCTATGGTCCTTATACCAATGAAGAATTAGTAGGCAAAGCTCTTGAACCTATCAGAAACGAGGTAAAAATAGCTACCAAGTTTGGCATCAGTATGAATATGGACGATTTCAAGCAGGTGCTTGACAGTCGCCCTGAAACTATCCGCAAATCAGTAGAAGGTTCACTGAAACGCCTTCGCACTGACCATATAGACCTCTACTACCAGCATCGTGTTGACCCCAATGTTCCGATCGAAGACGTTGCCGGCACAATTTCAGATCTCATGAAAGAAGGTAAAATACTCCACTGGGGACTCTCGGAAGCCGGAATAGAAACAATAAAGAAGGCTCATGCCATTCTACCCTTGACAGCAGTACAGAGCGAATACTCAATGTTCTGGCGAGAGCCTGAGAAGAATCTTCTGCCGGTTCTCGAGGAGCTTGGAATAGGTCTTGTCCCATTCAGTCCATTAGGAAAAGGGTTCTTGACGGGTGGAATCACAAAAGACACGAAATTCAGCAAACATGATTTCCGTACATCGGTACCCCGTTTCCAGAAAGAGAATATTGAGGCTAACATGAAACTCGTGGATTTTGTAAAAGGAATTGCCGTTGAAAAAAATATAACCCCGGCTCAGGTTGCAATATCATGGTTGCTTTTCCAGAAGCCGTGGATTGTTCCTATTCCCGGTAGCCGTAGTTTGAATCACTTGGAGGATAATATCACATCCGCAAACGTGTCATATACTCCCGAAGAAATGAGGCGCATCAACGACTTTCTTGATACCATTCACATTCAAGGTGACCGCTACAACGCCCAAAACCAATCTAATATAGGACACTAACATAACTACATACACGTGAAGGAGCAGCGTAGGACTAACATTTCTACGTTGCTCTTTTCATTGTAAAAACCGAAAAAATTCCTTATAGACAGTATATAACGGTCCTCCTGCTGATTGATGATCGATAATACGTCCCCAATTCACCTATCTTTTCTAAGAACTTCTAATGGCATTGTGACAATTTCAATTGTTCACGGATGGCTTAAAAAGATTAGTAAGGCTATTAAACGCTTCTGTATAGGTGCGCCCTACCGGAATGTGTCTATTATGGTTTTTAAGAAAAATCTGACGGTTGGAGAATTTCTCTATTGCATTGAGGGACACTATAAAGGAACGATGAATCCGGATAAAACGGTCGGAAGGTAACAACACTTCCATCTCTTTCATAGTGATCTGAGATATTAGGGCCGGAGATCCAACCCGATAAACCTTAACATAATTATCCCGGGCCTCGACATAAGAAATATCATCTACATCCACAACCACATTCTTATATTCCACTTTCAGCGTTATCGTATCTCGTCTTTTTACCTTCCCGCCCTTAGCTTTGCCCCACATCTCAGCCTTTTGCATTGCATGTTCAAAACGCTGATAAAATATAGGCTTATGCAGGAAGTCGACCGCATCTACATTGAAACCGTCTAGTGCGTACTGTGAATATGCCGTGGTAAATACCACACAGGTTTCCTTCGGAATATCCTTTACAAGTTCTATACCATTGTGGGAATTCAGCTCTATATCAAGGAATACGATATCAGGGGTATTATCTCTGATATATTTCATTCCTTCGATTGGAGATGTAAAGCATTGGAGGTCGATATCACCATATCGCTTACAGTATTCCTGGATTATATTCAGTGCGATCGGCTCATCATCTATTGCGACACATTTAATCATTCTATCAGTCTTATTTGAAGCGACACCCTGTAGATGCCGTTATTGCTATCTGTTATTAATTGGTATTTCCCTGAATAAAGTAATTCGAGGCGACGCCTACAATTCTCGATACCCATATGCTCCCCTATTTTCTCCCGGGGAAATATTCTATTGGAGGTGGTAAAGAATAGATTTCCTCCCTCCTCCGATAGGTTGATTTGAATGAGGCTTTCCTCCACAGGAGAGACACCATGCTTAAAGCAGTTTTCGACAAATGTCACAAGAAGCATAGGAGGTATCATAAGGGCTTCATTCTCAATTCCTATGTTCAGCACCACTTTAGTCATCTCGCTCAATCGCAACGATTGCACCTCCACATATTCACGGATATATCCCCCCTCTTCCCTCAGGGAAACGAGGTCACGATTCGAGGACATGTGGATATATCTCATCATTGAAATAAACTTCTCAAGCGATGGAAGAGCACTTTTATTTTCAGTCAGGAACAACCCATATAAGGAATTGAGAGTATTGAACATGAAATGAGGCTTTATCTGTGCCCTATACATTTTTATTATTGCAGTGTCCCTTTCAGATTCTGCAGCTTGGATATGAGCTTTCTGGATGTTGTTATGCACCAATAGACCTACAGCCACGCTAAATGATTCCACTATCATGAACAGCGTCCATAGTGTCTGCTGATATTGTTGGATCTGAGGCAGATGTCTCACAATCCCAAAATCAAAGACATTCGGCTTCGGGTGATAAAGCTCTATACTCGAGAGACAAAATGTGATAATAAATGACCCTAATATCATTATTACGCCATAGATTTTCTTTATTCCTCTCCCGAACAAGAAAGGCACCGCAAAAGCACGGTTAATGATATACACCATATATAGCCACATTCCGGCCACCACCATATAGGTCGTAAAGTTGTGCACCCATCTTTCAATGGGTGATAATGCCACCATGATTGGTAACACAACAAGACAAAACGCAATATCTATATAAAGAGCGATATTCTTCATCTTATGTTCACACTACAAAGTTAATTATTTTATTATTAAACAAATAATTAATGTTTCATCATTAACCCCTGATAGAATGCCGTTGACCAATTATTATTGAATCTGATGGGTCGCAATTCATAATAATAACTTGGGCTATCCCTGTTAGGCATAATTTTCAGTAAACCCTACTTAATCTATCTTCATAAGAAAGAGTGTCTTTGCGATTTACGACAAAGACACTCTTAATCTTTAGGGGATTGAGCTTTATTTCTTATGTTTATTCCGAAATGCTATCAATCCAGGTGAATAGATCATCAAGGTTGTAATCTCCGCTATGAGGGCGATTCCATGGAAGGAAGAAATTGACATCAAATCCGGAATTCTTTAGTTTGGTGGCCAGATTGATAGGAACAAGAAACGATGTGTCGCGATCTTTCGCTCCATGACGGATAAACCAATGGGGAGCGACTGACCTCGCATTCTCTGAAATAAAATTCATCGGATTCATTATATAAATGCGGGCCATAAGATCTTTCCCAAGAGTCGCAGCATTGTCATGCAGTCGATGACGTAAACTGAACTCTGTAAAGTTAGAAGGTACCCCCTCTTCATTTCCAAACACCTTATTCTCGGGTGTAGGAGTATCGATCAGCACTCCATATTGATCAAATGCAGGAGGAGTCTTAAGAGGTGTCACTGTTGCTACATAAGTCAGATATCTATCAAGATCTATATCTGTCACATAGTCGGTCTTATTATTGAACATGGGCCGCATTCCGGCCGGGCCGAAAGAAGGGGCTCCTCTTCCATCATCATTTCCACCTCGAACGGGAAAATCTCCTAAATCAGGTTTTTCGGAATATCTGATGATGCCTATAGTGTCTGGTATTTCACATCCCTCTTCAAGCGCTTTCTGTGCAGATGCAATCAGAAAGGATTTAAGGTAGTCTTTATAATTATCAGCAGTAATCAGATTGCCGGCTTCATTTCTGAGGGACAGCGAGTTTATGTAGGCCGGACATTCTGCGGCCAGCTCATTGGAGATGGTGATCTGATCCGCATCGAGATGCCTCACACCTGTGTTGGTGCAACCGTACAGCCATTCATACTCCATATCGGCATGATTGAGGTCGGTAATGGGACAATAACATACAGCCGCAAACACCTTATCTGATGTTGGGGCAGCTCCCATTTTACGTAGATATTTATCATACTCCGGCCGATCACCGGTAGAACCCACTAAAGCCGACATCGCTCCTCCGGCACTTGTGCCATCAATAATAATCTTTTCCGCATCTCCAGGAATCCCGGCATCATTATAACGCAAATAACGGATTGCGGCCTTAAGATCGAGGAGACCATTCGGAGCTGTACCTGTATAGATTGTCTTACCATTCCGGTCAATGGTGGAATTCACACCCCTGGAACCGGGGATACATACCACATATCCTTCTTTCAAAGCCCTACCGGTGGCATCTGATGCGGATGGAGACTTGGCTGTAGTAGCCATGTATCCTCCTATGTAGGTGCGAATCAATATGGGGGTGGCATCTCCGTTCCTGAGTGTCTCAGGAACATAGATATTGAGTGTCTGATATACCGAATCCTCCACATTGGTAACATAGAAAATATTTTCATAGGCAGTGTATGCCACTTTTTCACCTGAGGGCATCGTAAGAACAGCCTGCTTAGCTTCTTTAGGATTAAAAGCAAGTTTTTCATAGCTTTTGGCTTCAGCGGTTTCCACGCCTCCCGCTATACACACTGCCAACATGGAAGTGATTATAATTTTGGATTTTTTCATATTTATCCTGATAGGAGATAATAATACAATTAGGGGAAGAGAACTTTCCCGTCTGTTCTTCCCTTCCCCTAGTAGCGTTTAATTTTAATATTACTTACTCTGTTTGAATAGCCATTCTCTCGCCGGAGTGAGCCGATAGGCATAGTCGAACGAATACATGTGTTCGCTCCCTTTCCCATCTTCAGGAAGCACTGATTTTGACGTGAAGTTAATTATCGTGATCGGTGCGTTCTTGGCGAGTACAGCTGAAGCCAGTGCGTCTTGTTCCGTCTGTGGTAGTTTAGCACTGAAATCTGTATATTCGTACTTCACACCCGCTTTATCCGCTGCCTGCTCAAGCGCGTCAAATGTGCCCGCTTTACCAGCAGTGATGTACACGAATTTATGCTTGACGAGTTCGGGGAATGTTGCGCTATCCCAATGGCAATCCACGAAAATCGAGGCTGCAAATAAATCAGGATATGCGGAATTATAATACATCGATATCATTCCACCCATCGACTGACCCGTCGTGTAGAGCCTGTTAGTATCAACCTGTTGGTCTTTCGCAACTTTCTGTACAAGCCGTGCCACAATATCTACCTCATCAGTATGCTCATAAGCGTCATTAACAGCTACACCGGAATACTGAGGCACAAGTACATAACATGGATGCGCCGCCTGCCATTCATCCGTTGCCCATATCAAGGCTCCGTAACCCTGTGTCAATGGACGGGTCACATCCGTACCGGGCGTACTTGCATCCGCCATAAACAATACAAGGGGATAGTTTCTGCCTTCTTCAAGAGTTTTAGGTGAGTAGAGATTATACTTCAGTGATTTCCCTGTTACAGGATCCGAGTATTCCATTGGCTTAAAGAAGGGCAATTCATTCTTTATCATGGATTGCAATGTGGCATCCCCACTCTTATCAATTACCGGACCTCCGCCTGGTGTTCCCAACTGAGGTCCCCCGGGACGCGCTTTTCCGCTCCCTTTGCCCGAATCCGCACCCGTTGTGTTTTCGGACGATTGCCTGTCAGACTTCTGTGCACAACCTGTCAATGGCACACCTACGGTGACCAGACATATTCCTACGGTAATCCCGCTTAATAAACTTCTGAATCTCATATTCATAATCTATAATTTAATATAAATAAGAAGTCGGAAGAATCAAAAGTTTTCATCTAAGGATAAACAACGCCTTTTTAATGGCAAATATACTCTACTCAACGTTACGGGAGTGGTGCATAGATGAGGAGTGGTTCCACATCTTCCGGCTTCAAATCCAGTTTCCGTGCTTCATCCCCCATTGCCTCTATCATATCTTCACCTTTTTCTATAATCTCGGCCGCTTCAGGATTAAGTTGCTTCATAAATTCCCTATATACCATCCTCTCCCCTCCCATTGACTTCAAATGAGGAGTCTCTATCTGCAGATCTATCAATGTTCCTCCCGTTGCCTCCATCCATCGGGATAGACCGATCAATGCAAGCTTACTTGCGGAGGGAACTCTAGAAAACATACTCTCTCCAATAAATACATTCCCCTCCCGGAATCCATACAATCCTCCGACAAGCCGGTTCCCATCGTCCGTATCCCACACTTCCACGGAAAATACCTTACCCTCTTTCCATAATGATGTGAATACTGTCCGGATTTCTTCTCCCAACCATGCGGATTCATGCTCCGAGCGTCCATCCACATTGGCACATCCTTCGATCACTTCAGGGAAAGCCTTATTTATACTCACTCTATAGCGTTGCTTGTTCATAAGCGTCCGCATGGAATGCGAGATATGTATCTTGCCCGGATAAAGAACGAATCTATTCATTGGAGCATGCCACATGGGAATCTCCTGACGATAGGAAAACCATGGGAATATACCATATCTATAGGCCAACTTCACACTTTCAGGCGTAACCATTGGCCCGACACACAGGGCAGTCTGCTCTTCTTCTCCCGGCTCATGACAATTCTTTATCATCCTCGGATCCGGAAACCATATCTCGTCTAATACCGGAAGTTCATCGTTATCATAATACTTTTTTGCCGCTTCCCTATCCAGACAGAAATAATATTCCAACCTGTTTTCCCAATCATCACCGGGATTGCAGAAGATACACAGCTGATTATAATGGCGATCATTAATCTCCATCTCTTTCGGATCATTTTCCAGTCTTTCTTTTCCCATATCCTACTTACTACTTATCTCTTCACCCGACTTTCTTACCGCGCCCTTTGATCGACAATCAATTATTATTTCATTCCCCTTGGCATCAACTTCCGCCACTCCTCCTTTCTTCAGCTTTCCGAACAGGATCTCCTTGGATAACGGTCGCTTTAGTTCCTTTTCTATCACCCGCTGAAGTTCTCGTGCACCATACTTTTGATTGAAGCCTTTGGTTAACAGTAACCTGACAGCCTCTGTAGAAATATTTATATTAACCTTCTTAACGGCCAGTTTCTCCTCAAGCTGATGCAAAGTCTTATCAAGAATCATCCTGCTCATCTTGTCGTCCATATCGTTGAAGAGTTCTATCCCGCTGAGTCGATTGAGGAATTCAGGCTTGAATACCCGCCTTACTTCCTGAAGCATTCCCTTGCTCTTCGAAGTGGTATTTCCGAATCCCACTCCCGCCTGAGATGCAAACTGCGCTCCTGCATTGGATGTCATCAACAGAACGACATTATTGAAAGATGCTTTGCGTCCCTTATTATCGGTCAGCACGCCGTAATCCATCACCTGAAGCAGGATATTATAGATCTCAGGATGTGCCTTCTCAATCTCATCGAGGAGCAGCACACATCCGGGATTCCGTCTAACAGCATCTGTAAGTAATCCACCGTCCTCATAACCTACATAGCCGGCTGGAGAGCCGATCAGCTTCGCCACGGAATGCTTCTCGGCAAATTCACTCATGTCGAATCTCACCAGTTCCACACCCATCTCCTTAGCCAGCATCTTAGACAATTCAGTCTTTCCAACTCCTGTCGGCCCGACAAAAAGGAACGATCCCAATGGCTTTCCCTCTTCTCCTAAGCCCGCCTTTGACATCAGGATCGATTCCACCACATCCTCTACCACCTTGTCCTGACCATACACCTGTGCGCGGATACGCGATCCAAGATCCGTATCCACCACCTTTTTCTCCTTATCCGTATCCAACGCTTCAACACGGCTGAGTTTCGAAAGAATACGTGAGATAAGAGGTTTAGTCACTTTCTTTCCCTCCACCGATTCCGGATGAGTCTGCACATACGCTCCCGCTTCATCCAGGAGGTCGATAGCCTTGTCGGGCAGGAAGCGATCATGTATATGGCGTGCAGACATCTCCACCGCATATTCAATCACCCCCTTCTCAAACTTAACTCCATGAAATTTCTCATAGTCCTTCTTAAGCTGCTTCAGAATTGTGATTGCTTCCGCTATAGATGGCTCAGCCACTTCCACCGTCTGGAATCGACGCATCAATGCCTGATTGCCGGCTAATATCTTTTTATGTTCTTCAAATGTGGTAGCCCCTATAAAGCGTATCTGCCCATCTTCCAGATATCTCTTAAGGATATTCCCGGCATCAAGACTTCCTCCGTCCACTGCCCCGGCCTTGTGTATGGTATGAATCTCATCTATATAGAGAATTGCCGCAGGCTCCGATGATGCCCCATTAAGAATACGCTGTAACTTCTTCTCAAAGTCTCCCCTATACTGGGTTCCGGCAACTATAGCTGCCATATCCAACTGATAGATATGTGCATTCCACAATGATTCGGGAACCTTCTTTTCATCTATTCTCCTTGCCAATCCATAGATCAACGCAGTTTTTCCCACACCCGGTTCCCCGAGATGAAGTGGATTATTCTTATCCTTACGGCATAAGATCTGGATGGTGCGATCCAATTCCTCATCACGTCCTATAAGAGGATTACGCCTGGAATAGAGCGCATGCACATCTATCACCATCGAGTGCCAGTCTTCTTCCATCTGCATCTCCATATCATCTATCTCCTCTTCCCCACTCCCCGAAGGCTGGTAAACTTCTCCTACTCCCCTCTTATCTGAAGGAGCCGGTTCTTCAATTTCTTCCAGCTCGTTCATTAAAGATTCATATATGGCATCCTTACGCGCTTGGCTTAACGCTTCCCATTCCTCGAGCGAGTCGTAATCTAAAATATATTCAGTGAATGACAGCAGATTCTCCCTCCCATCACCATTGAATTCTTCGAATGTATCGGGTGGAAATAGCGGTAGGGCCGGTATATCGATCTCTGTATCTTCCGCCACGATTTGTCCTGATATGGTATAGTTTTTTTTAATACTCCGAAATAAATTATCCCATACCCTCTTCACTTTGGCATCGGCCTTAAAGTGGTCAAATGCCACTATGATTTCCGAGATATCCACATTATCACTATATTCTTCATGTGAGATCTCTGTATCGATAAATTTCGACCAGCTATATCGGTAAGCATCCATCAGAAGCATGATGGAAAATTGAGAGAATATGGGGGAGATCTTCAATGGAGAATCTGGCATCTCCTGACTCCTGAATATCTTGCGCAGAGCCCGGTTGGCTGCCGCGAAGTCTTTTTCTTCGCCAAAAGATTCCAGGAAATATTTCATGGGTATCGAATTGATCAGTACGAATAAAATATGAGCGGGAGTGATAAATTCATTATTATATGCCTCAGCCACCACACCGGCGCCATGAATAAGCAAATCCACATTTCGTGTATTGGAGTTCATAGGAGTATCTCTAATTTAAGTTATTTTTAAGAAGTAATGTTCTGACGAATCAATATAAACAGGTTCACATCTGCGTATTTTTTATTCCTTATTGATACCTACAGGTAGTTTACTAACCTTCTTCTACAGTGACTTTCAGCGGGAATCCTTCCCTTCTTGCAAGACTGCGTACTTTCATAGCCTTTGATTGCGCTATGTCGAGTTCAAATTTTCCTACGGCAGCCGATCCTCGGTTGTGAATGGTCAGCATGGTCTCCACTGCCTTGGATTCATCATAGAAAAATACCGTGATCAATATCAGAATCACAAACTCCATCGTTGTGACATCATCATTATGAAACACCACCACATATTGAGGCGGATCCGCCATATTATTCCGTCCGCGGACCCGCTCCTTGACTTTCCCTTGTGCCATTTTTCGCGTTATAATTTCTTAAGTAGCTGCTTTTCCTATAGTTATTTTGTAGAGGGACGAAAATCGAGTGCTTCCATAAAACGTTTCACAACCTCAGGATTCCCGGTATATTTGCCGTGATCCTCACTCAATTTACATGTCTCGTTATAGAATGTCCATGATTCGGTGATTTTCACTCCAAGGAGTTTTATCACTATATTAAGATGACGGAACCCTGAGAAATCGTTCGAAAAGTGTGTGCCGATTCCAAAAGAGGGTATACATTTCCCCTCCGCGTATTTCTGGATAGCAATTGCTCTATCTGTATCAAGGGCATTACTGAACACCACCTGCTTTGTTGTCGGATCAATACCAAGCGACCGATATTTTTCCACTATCAGATCCAGCTGCTCATAGTTATCACCACTGTCCACACGCAGTCCCTTGAACATATTGGCAAATCCCTCCGAGAAGTTAAAACTGAAGATTCTCCAGCCATATGTGTCATAGAGGAATGTTCCCAACGCGCCGCGATATGTATTTGTCCAGGCTTCCATAGCCAGATAATTCGACATCTGTGGCCCATACATTCCGGCTATCGCACAGATCAGCTCATGGGCCATTGTCCCCAACGGAACAAGATCATGCTTCATTGCCAGATAGACATTGCTTGTTCCGATGAACCGTCCTTTCCCCTTATAACATTCCTGACATTCCTTCATGGCCCCTACCATAGCGTCCTGAACAGCAAACGAAGCTCTTCGACGTGTACCGAAATCGCTGAAATAGCACCCTGCTTCTATCAGTCGTTCCGCCTTACGATATGATTTGGCTTTATAGGCATCAAGATCAATATCATCCAGATCCCCACACATCTCATGATAGAGTTCCGAGATTATTGCCAGCACCTTCACTTCCAGCATGATCGTGTCGCTCCAGTTTCCCTCAAATTCCACATGCAGATGGCCGTTCGCATCCTGAGTCACTTTCGCCCACTTGCTGTCATAGCGAAAGCCTCTAAGATAAGTATAGAACCATATCGGAATGTAAGGACATCGCCGCTTCATGAATTCGATTTCTTCATCCGTGATTCGTAGGTTCTCGAGCATTCGAATCTGCTCGATAAGCTTATCCCCGAATCCCTCGGGATATACCGTATTATCCCTGTCGGTGAAGGCATATTTCACCTGTGCCCTGGGATAATTGTCGATCACGGCACAACACATTGTGAATTTATAAAGGTCATCGTCCGTGAAATGCTGGATTATCTGTCTCATAACGTTTATGAAAGTAATGTATATACTTCCGTTTAAGTGTTGGTTCCTGTTATGGTGTGGAAAGAGTATCTGATGCTGATTATGAAGTTAGCAATCGATATGCCGGATCTCTCCGGTGTAACTATCCATCACAAAACCCTGGACATTGATTCCATGAGGTGGCATTAAGGGATGACGGCTGATCAGATCCACTGTCTCCTTAATCGCAGCATCTGTATCCTCAAAGCCATGGAGCCATTCCCGAAGATTGATGCCGCAGTGTTCCATGAGGGTGATATGCTCTTCACTGACCCCTCTCTCTTTCATTGTATGAAGCATTTCTGTTGCATCCATTCCCTGGACTCCACATCCCGTGTGCCCAATCACCATAATCTCTGTCACTCCTAATTCATAGACCGCTATCAGAAGCGAACGCATCGTGGAGTCGAAAGGATTCACAATCGTGGCCCCCGCATTCTTGATGATCTTCACATCCCCATTACGGAATCCTAATGCTGCCGGAAGAAGTTCGATCAGACGGGTATCCATACATGTTACTATCGCTATCTTCTTATCCGGATATTTACTGGTGATAAATTTCTCATACTCTCGGTTTTCAACAAAATTCCTGTTGAATTCTATTATTTCGTCGATCATGGGAGTGCTTTTATAGTGTTCTTATTGAAGTCGTCTAAACATATCTTTTAATAACAATTGCGAGAGATTTTTGAACTGCAAGAGTCAATAAAAGAATATACGGATAGCTTCGTTAAAGGCTCATAAAAAAGTTTAGACAACTTTATTCTCAAATCTAATAAAAATCCTTCAGTTGTGCAAGCCCTCGGCAAAGAAGATACCCTCTCAAGATTTATGAGCGAAAGAGTCTTGTAAGTTGAGAAAGTTTATTTATCATGCTTCCTGAAGAATATGACAACTAACCACGCAAGGAGCATCACAACCATAATGAAACAGGAAGCGATGAATACGGGAAGCAATACAGTCCTCGTGTCTGCATTGACAACGTGAGCGTATTCCAACAACAATATATTACCGGATGCAATCACTGCGATTAGCATCAGCACATTTATTGGATTTCTTTTCCAGCTCTTCATGTAATTGAAACACCAAGGCATGGATGGTTGTTTGTTAGAATCTACTTTTGAATAATTCATATTGGGCAAGATATGCATCACGATGCTGGATACGGGTCTGCATTCAAATCAGATATACAAGTTCATTGTCTCCTCTGCGTATTCCCGAATCATCGTATGATCTCAAATCCTGCTTCCTTTCTAATTCCCGCTTTTCTTCTCGTTGAAGACCAATGTCAGGGCGGCGAGATGGTAAACATACTCTCCTCCGGAAAGGACGTGATTTCTGAAATATTCCCCTTCGTCTCTGCAACTCTTGCGGTCTATCCCTATGACCTCGACACCGCGCTTTTGTAAGATATGTGAGAGCGCACGGCAGATAAATCCCTCGCTGCCGCTGATTATTACTTTCATTGGATTTGTGTAGTTCATTATATTTTTCTAATTTTGCATTAAAGACTTAAGCGCATAGAGCCACGATGTGTGGAACGGTGGCAGGTGGTTTTCCATCTGATGAGGTATTCGACCTACCCATTGCGTTTAAGTCTTGTATACTTCATTAAAATTAGTAATATTGCATTGTCAGGCGCAGGCCTCGGTGTGGATGTGGGCAACCCCCGGGATAGAATACCGATAGCTCGGAGCCGAAGTGCGCACAGTCTGGCCGACCCACACGTTCCAGAAATTTTAATCGTTGTGTTTATGGCTATGGATTCTTCCTGACGGCGACACAATGATTATTTATTTGAATCTGGTGCGGTTATATTGCTCATATAACTTTATTCCTTGCTCAATATCGCTTTTTGTGAATGGTAAAAGACAACGCATTGATTCTCCAGCCCAACTGTTGATGTTGGGAACCTAAAAAGGCCCGACTGACTTTATAGGTCAATCGGGCCGGACGTCGGATTATGTAGATGAATGACGAAAAAGAAACTACAAATTATCCGACAGATTTTGAATTTCGCAGGCTATGGTATCAAGAGCGCTTTTGAGTTTCTTACGCTCCTCAATGGTGAATCCCTCACGCTTGCCGTTCACAATATCATTGTTGAGCTTATGACACAGCCAAGACCGGGAACGCCCGAAGAAACGCTCTGCAATGTAAGATACTTTCAGCACTTTTGCAATATCTTCTCTTTTGAGGTCAATAACCAATTTATCGGATGAGACCTCTCCATTTTTCAAACGTGCAAAGGTCTCATCGGCCATCCGTTGACCCTCTTCTGATTCAGCACGCTGTATTATTTCGTTGATTAAATCTTCATTTACCATAGTTGCTTTTTTAAGGGGTACCACTCCCCCTATCTGGAGAGGGTTCTTTGTTTGAAGGAGTCTCTTAGACTAAGGTCAACTATTTGAAATCTTTTTAGAGAACCATATTAATTAGCTCTCTATCTTAATGACAATGCAAAGTTAATCAACATATGTTGATTAAAAAATTTTTCAACAGTATTTTTTCTAAAAATTAAGGGTTTATGTCACGGATTATTTGTAATTTTACATTCTGAAATCAATCATTCAATATCTATAATGACTAAAGCGGATATAAATAATATTATTGCCGAATCCACAGGTGTCAATCCCGGAGTTGTTATGACTGTAGTTGAGCATCTGATGGCTGTGATCAAAGACAGTGTTGCCCATGGAGATAATGTCTATCTTCGTGGTTTCGGAAGTTTCATTGTTAAGGAACGCAAGGAGAAACCTGCCCGTAACATCAGCAAGAATACATCCATCATTGTGGAAGCCCACAACATACCTGCTTTCAAGCCAGCCCCTGCCTTCAAGAAAGCTGTGGCTGAAGGCATTGTAGGCCTTCCCTTGGAAGATTAATGGAGGATTAATACATCCTGCCCTATACCGATTCAGGCATATCCATTATCAATCCCGACGAATTCCTCTATTCGCCGGGATTTTTCTTTTACACACCGACCAACATCCCTAAGATGCATCTCCTTATATGAGTCTATACCATGGATAATGATGATACGGGGGAATATTAAAAGAGGCTCATGACCATCATCATGAGCCTCTTCGATATACCTTGTAATAATCTTATTGCTTATTTTGCAGTGGTGATACGGATATTGATTCCACCGTCAGGATTAACGTTAATCTCAAGAGTGGTACCCTCGGCCAAACGAAGACCTGCACCTCCCTTTTCATGCTGATTCGGAAGCACTGCCTTAGCAGCCGACCCTCCCTCTACGGGAGCATACATACGGCTGATATCAATCGGCTGTACTGGTGTAGGCTGAGCTGTCGGAACCTCCGCCGGCTTCGGTGCCGGAGCTGGTTTCGGAGCGGCTGTAGGCTTAACCACAGGCTTAGGAGCGGCCTTCGGAGCTGCAGTTGCTACAGCATTACCAAATTCTACGATAGGCTGATCTGTGGCCATTACATCGCCCTCTTCTACAAGGATTTTTGCAATTTTACCATCACGATCACTCACAAGATTATTCTCCATCTTCATGGCCTCATAGACCATAAGAACATCACCGGCCTTAACATCAGCACCCGGGGCCACCTTAATCTCAAGGATAGTACCACCCATCGGAGCCACCATCACTTCACCTGAACCCTCAACAGCTGCTTCACCTGCCGGAGCTTCAACACCTTCGCCTGCGAATTCGATCAGAGGCTGACCTGTGGCCATAACATCGCCCTCTCCTACGAGAACCTGCTTTACCACACCTCCCATATCACATGCCAGGTCGTTCTCCATCTTCATGGCCTCATATACGAGCACCACATCACCCGGATTCACTGTATCTCCGGCCTTAACGCGAAGATCCATTACTGTTCCACCCATCGGTGCGCAGAACACTGCTCCGGTCACAGCCTCAGCTGTTGTCTTCTGTGTTTCTGTTGCCTTGGGAGCCGATGCAGCCTTTGCCTCATATTCTTTCTTACGCTCGTTGGTAAGGAATGTCTTGGCCACTGCCGGGAGAAGCTCGAGAAGCAGGAATTCCTCCTCATTCTGAGCAAGCTTCACACCACCGAACTTATCAAGCTCCGGATTGGCGGGAGTCTTATAAGAGTTCACATCATAGGGTTTCTCCTCAGCACTGCCTGTGATCTGCTCACGGAATTTGGGATCCACGGGTACAGGAGTTGTGCCATATTCTCCCTTAACGAGTGAAATAAACTGATTGTTCTTATTGGTATAATCCGGTTTGCCGGCACGACGGTCCATAGCAAGGTTCACTGCCTGAGAGCCTACAATCTGGCTTGTAGGAGTGACCAGAGGAACCAATCCGGCATCGCGACGTACCTTCGGAATCAGCGCCATAGCCTCTTCCAATACGTCTTCTGCACCAAGCTGACGCAGATTAGCCACCATGTTGGAATACATTCCGCCCGGAACCTCAGCATTCTTTACCAGCTCATTAGGCTTCGGAAGTCCGAAATATGCTTCAATCTTATGGCAGGCATCAAGAAGTTCCTCTTCCTTATTGGCTTTTGCCGCCTCGATGGCGCGGTCGAATTCCTTCTCGATCTCGGCAGGCATCTCTTTCAGAGCCTCATCGAAATCGCGCGGCCATTTATCTTTATTAAGGTCGAAATCAGCAAGAGCCTTACGGGCATCCTTGAGTTCGGCGCGAATCTTAGCCACAGCTTCCATATCCGCATCCACCTCTACACCAAGCTTCTTACAGAAGATATCGATAAGCTCAATAGAAGGAGCAGCCGAACCGCCTCCGAACCACCATATGTTGGTATCCACAATATCCACACCCTGGATGATGGAAGTCAGCACCGCTGCAAGACCATATCCGGGAGTACAATGTGTATGGAAGTCGATAGGAACGTTTACTGCCTCCTTAAGCTTCGGCATCAGGGTATAGATACGCGAGGGGCTCACCAGACCGGCCATATCCTTAAGAGTGATCATCTTAGCCCCGAGCTTCTCCATCTCCTTGGCTTTCTCTACAAAGTAATCATCGGTGAATACCTTCTGGTCTTCGGGAGTGCCTTTGGGATCTACGGTGTAGCAGACAGCTGTATCGGCAATTCCGCCCAATTCATTGATCATACGGATCGAGCCCTTGATATTGTTGATATCATTGAGGGCATCGAAAATACGCATCACGTTCAGACCATTCTCTATTGCCTTCTTATAGAATCCCTCAAGCACGCTGTCGGGATAAGGCACATATCCAAAGAGATTTCGTCCGCGGGAAAGAGCTGAAAGCAGGGAGATTCCCTTCATCGCCTTTGAGCATTCACGAAGACGGTTCCATGGGCTTTCTCCGAGATAGCGCATCACTGAGTCGGGAACAGCACCTCCCCAAACTTCCATAATATAGAACTTGGCATCGCGATAAAGCGGAAGGAGTTTGTCGATATTCTCCTGCTTCATGCGGGTAGCGAATAGTGACTGCTGGCCGTCGCGCAGCGTCAGATCTCTGATTTTAAGTTTTTTAACCACTCTCGTTCGTTTTAGATGTGTTAGAGCCGAATTGCCGCCGGTTGATCCCGGCCTTGCTCCGGCCGTCGGTATTGGAATTAGGTCTCGTTTCAAGCTCTGTCTTTTTACTCGACAGAGCCTTTAGGCCTGGCGCCTTTTCGGTTTATTTTTCAAATATAGAATATTTTCCCCGAATAGAGAAATTTTCTTTAATCTTTTTTAGCACTTATTCCATTTCCCCTTTTCTCCCCTCTTCTTTCCTCTTCCATGAAGCTTTCTATTTTCCGATTGCTCGTAGTTGGAGATGATCCATATCATGGCCGGCAAACGGTCGCTTCCCCACGGCCTTGAATCCTACCGACTCATAAAGCCGCCGTGCCCGGGTGTTGGTTTTGTCACATAACAGTCCCAATGGCTTATTCTTGATTGCCGCTTTTTTATCAGCATCGAGAATCAATTGCCGTGCCACTCCTCTTCCCCTATATTCCGGTAGAGTCATAAGGGAGTCGAGATAGTATTCTTCCTCCGTCGTTTCCGGCTTCATGGAGGCTATCTCTTCTTCTGAAATCTCCCATCCCAATTGTCTGGTGGCCTCTTCAAAGAATGTTTTACGCAGCTCGATAAGGTCTGCGCCGTCATAGCTTACGCATACTCCGGCAGCTTCTCCCGTGTCTGCTACTGCTATTCTTGAATTGAGCCATGAATACTGACTGTCGTCCCGTCGAGCAAGGTCAGCAAATAGTTTATGGACATCCTCCCGTGTATGCTCTTCGCCAGCCAGGGAGTCTGTGAGGTCTTCTCCGATAGCTCCCAATATGGCATCGGCTATCAGATCTGCGTCCTCTCGCGTGGCATCTCTTATTTCTATTTTCATTTCAGTCCTCCTTATCCTTTCTCTCTTCCGTTTCATCATTTTTTCGTTTCGCCCGCTCATCCTCAATAATATGGGCGAAGGATTCAGGTAGCCGTACATTATAGAGGTCGTAGGCTTCATCAAAGAGGGGGGCGATTTCTTCATCTTTGAATCCGGCTATGCCGCATCCGATTCTCGTCACATAGAAGGTGTTCTGATCCCATTCGCGGGCGAGATCTACGAATTCATCCACATACGGTTTTATGGTTTCCACTCCCCCCTGCATGGTAGGAATGGCATACGATTGACCCTGAATGCCCACTCCCTGGCCTTCAATGGCCCCGAATCTCTGCCTGGCCACTCTCGCAGCTCCTCCGGCATGATGCCCGGCAAGATTACTCCCAAATACAAATATATCATCCGGGCCAAGGTCTGTAATATTTTCCGGTGTATAATTTCGCATATCGTTTATTTTTATATTGTTCAGAATCTAAAAATGGTAGATACAACATTGAGGGTCTGAAAAATCTTGACTAATACCCTCTTGTCCCTCCTATAAATTTAACAATTTACGCCAGAAATATATTATAGTGATCAGCTCCGTTTTTATAATCCCATCTTGGATATTCTCTGGATTAGCTTTATATTTGCAGTCAGTGTACATTCATTGTAAATTCCCAATCCAAAATTTATCCTTCATATGATTTCATTCGAACAGCTTCGCGATCATCTGATGGCTAATCGTTCATACCGACGATTCGACCATTCACGGCCCATCTCCCCCGATATTCTCTCCGCCCTCGTCGAACTCACCCGCTATTGCCCTTCCGGTCGCAATCTTCAGCCCCTGCGTTATCGTATAGTATGGAAGGATGAGGAGTGTGATGCTATTTTCCCTGCCCTTAAATGGGCCGGTTATTACACGGATTGGGACGGCCCTTCTCCCGAAGAGCGTCCGGTGGCTTATCTCGTGCAATGCCTGGATGCAGATCTGGCTGCTGATTGCCTCTGCGATGATGGGCTTCAATTGGAGGCTATCACTCTCGGTGCCGCGACTCGTGATATTCATGGAGTGATCATTAAAGCTTTTAATCCGGATATGATAGCTAAGGCTTTGAATCTGCCTCCCCGTTATAAACCCCGTTATGTCCTCGCTTTAGGCTATCCGGCAGAGACTGTGATTATTGAAGATACCGATGGCTCCACCTCTGCCGATATCCGCTATCATCATGATGATCTCGGGCGTCATGTCGTTCCGAAGCGCCCTCTCTCTGAGCTCATCATCTCTTGATACGCTATAATAAGCCTCCATCCAATAAAATTCCGAAATGCCCCTGAGGTGGAATTTTATTGGATGGAGCCTTAAATCTAAATGAGGGATCATATATGGGGATCTACCTCATTGATGTTGATAAGATTATTCATTATGGCAAATATAGTCAGCCCCGCCGGTGAATGAATCTGAAGTTTGGCAGATATGTTGCGTCTATGGGTGGTTACAGTATGGATTGAAAGACACAATTCATCCGCTATCATCTTATTTGCCAATCCCTTAGCCACAAGCCGTATTATATCCTTTTCCCTTTCCGTGAGACTCTCAAGCAACTCCGATTGCTCTTCTGATATATCTGAGGTTTGTTTGGCTTCTGCTTCATCTTTTATAATTTCAGATTGGTCCGGAACTATTTCCCGACCCTCCAATTTCAGAGTGTTCTCAAGTTGCTCCACTGCCGGAATAAAAAGTCTATCCTCCACCAAACTATGCTGCATCAACGCCTCCCCGCAATAGATTATATCGGTAAGGGCAGAGGTCAGCACTTCGTTTTCCTTCACCTTGTAATGACGGATGAAGATATCTTTCAGGTCGTTCAACTTCTCCGTCATGTTCCCATGATGCAGCGAATATTCGGAAATCCGGAATCCTCCCTGAATATTTCCCTGCAATAATTGATCCACATATTGAAACACTTCATTATTTTCATGATGCATATGCCGCTCCACTTCCTTCACATATTCATCAAAAAATTTCAATAACAGAAACGCAACATCACTTATTCCGGAGATGTTTACGGCCTCTATGAGCTTTCTGCGGATCGAAGGTAAGAGGAATTCCAGAAAATGCACATGTGCCTTCCTAAGATAATTCATCATAGCCGGAAGGGATATAGGATTCTCCGATACTTTCCTACCGGTCAGCAAGTTACACACAGCAAGGAAAGACGCTGCGTCAACATTGTCCTCCTTACAGGCCTCTTCCACAGATTTCTCTCCAAATCCAAAGGAAAGACCGAATCTACACAATACACCCAACAGAATTGGGCGTCCGCCGATCACATTACGTAATTGGCTCTCCGGTTTAAACGGGCTATTTACATACTCCAATTCCCCGGAGCCATTTGAGTTAGTATATTCTCTTTTTTCCATCACAGATTCAATCTCTTTCCACTATCCCGAGCTTATCCTCCATTATTGCTGCCGCATCTGCACAACACCCCGGACAATCCCGCAAAACCTTTCCTCCCTCAATTCCCTTTAATCGGGAACAGATTGTGGCTCCATTCATTCGCTGAAACTCAGTCATTATTTCCTTCATCACTTCCCGGCTTTTCACACGGTCGTTCACCTTCAACCCGACTATCATTCCAGTTCCCACGAGTGCCCCGCAAGTGCCTTCCATGGTCCCCATCCCGCTACCGAACGCAGACGTCGCAGCATTGATCGTTTCTTCATCCATTCCGACCATATCGGCATATAACCCCGCCACAGCCTGAGCGCAATTATACTTCCCGCATCTCTTCCTTGCGGCCGCCTCTTCACTTCTCGTTTTATCCATTTATTATACCACTATATATCCAGAAAACACAATATCCAGAAACCACTCTGACACCACTATATCCAGATCCCACTATATCCGGATATTTCTAGATATCTGAATACCATTAATATATCCGGTTTCCGCAATATTGGAATGTGAAAACATCAATATTCTAAAAATTCAACGAATTACGTCCGATATAATTGCATCATCGGCAGGCCATTCACCAGTATAATCAAGCTATATACCCGCAAATTGGATTCAAAGAGTTCTATTTTCCTGGCTATCCAAATTTTAGAAGCTTTAAACTAAGTTATAAAATAATCTTTAAAAAACAAAAGAAGCCCACTGAGACCAGTGAGCTTCAATCTGTAAGGTTGCGGAGAAACAGGGAACCTATAGCATTGCATTGATTATCAAATCATATCTCTACAACTTTCCACTTGTATAGTAGTCCACGCGCCGAGACAGTGATAAGCCGCCTTCGTCCCTTATCAGCTTATCACAGACTCGCCTTTCCGGGACTGAACGGTACCATTTTTTAGGGAATCCAGTAATACATTGGTTTCTTTCTGTGGTCATTAACCCATTCATCAAATTCTATCATATTTGATATTTCATCAGCAATCACTGCCTCATAGTATTCCACACCATGATAGTCTTTATCAGAAGGGGTCTCAAATTTCAATCTTAGGATTGTTTCTTTCTGATCGGGAGTCATCACTTCTACAATCCTATCTGCCATTCTCTCAAAATAGCCATCATACTCAGTTCCCTCTTCTATATGTATTACATCAAACTGCCATATCTCGTCTTCATATCTATAGAATATGTGCCAAGCCATGCAGTGTTCTTCCGTATGGAGTCCGTTAATACATTTAATCTCGGTTACATCCGGCAGTTTAGCTATTTGAGCCATAATAGCAAAACTGCCTTCTTCTGTTATGCCTTTTGAATAGACATGTAAATCTATGTCTCTATGAGAAGCCAATAATCCCATACGCAGTGAGCCTACGAGATTGACACGGCATCCATTCCGTTCCCAGACTTTGACTATTCCGGATTTCTCCAGAACACTTTTCGCCTTTTGCTGATTGGCTGATGACAAATCGAATATTTCCTGTTGATTCATCTTGATAGTATTTGACAAATCTAATTTAACGCTATAATCCAGGGAATATTATATACAATGAAAGAATATACTGTTTGCCGAAATGGGATTTAATCCCGGCAGAATTGAATGTTGGAAAAACAACAAACTCATATCAGTTGGAACAATACCAAATATAAATCAGTAGCCAAATAGTCGAAGAGGTGCGACCTCGTGATGAAGTCGCACCGCTTATTTCGCTCAAAATTTCGGCTGCTACAGGCGGCGAAATAATTCTTATTGTCTTTCTAAAAAAGTTCGCATTAAAATTCTAAACGAAAGCCTCGTTGTTTTAACTCTTTATACTTATCAAGATTAAATTTAAAGAGGTTCGCCTGACGCTTTGGTGTAGGCCATACTGTTTCCTCCAACTGAGTGAGAATGTCTAAGTGAAACATCTTCTTGGCAAAGTTACGTCTGTCGAAGTTTATTCCCAAAATCGCTTCATAAAGCGATTGTAATTCTTTCAGGGTGAACTTCTCAGGAAGCAACTCATAACCTATGGGGTGAAAATGAATACGTTCACGAAGACGAGTCAGTGCATCACGTAATATCACATCGTGATCAAACGCTAAATGAGGGATTTTATCCAATGGAAACCATTTAGCTTCCTTTGCGTCATCACCTCCTTTAACTTCTTGTATTTTAACAAGCGCAAGATAAGCTATAGTAATAACTCTTTCGCGAGGATCACGATTCGGCTCTGAATAGGTGTGAAATTGCTCAACATATTCAGGCGTAAGTTGAGTTTCTTCTCGTAACTCACGCAACGCCCCATCCTCAGAACTTTCATCCATCCGTATAAAACCACCTGGGAATGCCCACCACCCCAAATAAGGCTCTCCGCCACGCCTGACAAGCAAAACATTTAGTTGTGATCCATCAAATCCGAATATTACACAATCTGTGGTTACTGCGGGATGTGGATATCTATAGCAATACTTATTTTCGTTGTTACTCATACCTGTTGTTTCTTGTGTAATAAACACACTATTAAGCGATTTTATTGATGAATGATGTTATCTTCTGATGATATATGGCTCGGTTATTCAGATTTTCTATATAATATCTAGGAATAGAAGAATAACCAAACTTTGCACCAAGGATAGCACACGCGATAGCTCCATTTGTATCAGCATCGCCTCCTTCGTTAACTATAGCCAGCAGACCTTCTTCAAACGAAGATACATGCCAATAACACCATAAAGCGGCAGCTAATGTTCTAAGGGTATATCCAATTGAATGCTTTTCATCCAAATCAAGAGCTGAAATATTTTCATTCCGATAAGCCAGATCAACCCATTCAATAATTCTCCCATCATAGTTTTTAGCGAGGTCGATTATCTCATCGTATGTTAGTTCGTATTCATTCCATACAAGATTATGAATAATCAATGAAGCTATTACGCATGAACCGATACAGCGAGGGTCATAATGAGTCAGTTTACAAATTTCAGTTGCCTGAATTTCAACATTATCATGAGCAAGACCAACAACTGAAGTTCTCATTAACGCACCGTTAGCGGCACTCTGATGTTGGGATAAGGTCCACCAAAGTTCTGAACACATTTCGGGTTGTTCAACGTAATCTCTCATCCCTAATACATTGAATGTATGACTACCAATATCCTTAGGTTCTCCATTAAACCAGTCTTTGAAGTTTTGTGCGGCGTTGTGAATATTGAACTTGCCATTCTCAAATGCAGTGAGAATGCACAACATCATATCGGTATCATCCGTCCATGCGCCAATTGGCCACTTCCGTCTGTGCGCATCCTGAATTATCTCGTCATACTTGCATAAGCCACTGGGATAGTTTTTATTAACTTCGTCCTTATTCATAAACTCAGATCCCAGACCAAGGGCATCACCGATAGCCTGCCCATAAAGACAGCCAAACATCTTATCCTTTATGTTTTTTACATCATTCACTATTTCACACTTGATTAAATTTTCAATAATATCTTTCATATCGAGCCTTGAACCAATAATATCACCGCAGATCGCCCCAATCGTGTGCATGGATTCCGATGACTTTTACAAAATCCTGCTTCACCTTGGAAATGCCGAGAGCGCATTTCCAAGAGAAGCTAAGGCTGAGGATTTTCATAGTTTAGAACTTGACTTTATTATCCTTATCTCTTTCATCATCTTCATCAAAATAGCCTGTGCTGAGGTCACACAATGGCATATTTCGACTAAGTTTGCTAAAGAACTTTTCCCTTGACCGTCTCTCATGCTTAAACATTGCACCGGTGGACTCATCATCTGCGTCAAATGCAAGATGGTTATCTATAGACATTGATGCTGCAACGGCCTCCACATCCTGATTGGCTCCAATATAGGTGAATACCCAGCCCTCTTTTTTCATTGCCTCGACCAGATTTTTGATTGCCTTACCGTTATATTCTCGTGAGGCATTCTCATAACCGTCAGTAATGACTGTAACAAGAACAATATCACCCTTTACAACATTCGGACGAAGCTCGTTAATGGAACGCCCCATAGCATCGTACAATGGAGTGCCCCCTCCGGGACGATACTGTTCCTGCGTTATGTCGATAGCCTTTTCAGCGGCGATATGATTGTAGATTTGGTTATAATGTCCCGTATCAAAGGCAATCAAAGACACAAAATGTGTTTGGTTTTCGTGTTCCTTCTGAGCCTCACGAATAGTCTGCAAGGTCTCATTGACTCCAGTCAGAGCAGGTTGATAAATAGATTGCATCGACCCACTCTCGTCAAGAATAATGAGATTGTGTACTCGTTTGGTTTCTTCCGAAACATTGATGTTTGAGCTTTCCACCTCAGACTGCGTAGTGGTTTCTGTCATTTCCGGCAGAGAAGCTGAATTTGGGATTGAGTATTCTGGAGCGTTGTCAACAACAGATTTACCACTCTTCTTAAAAAAATTGAATATACTCATAGTCATGTAATAAGTTTAGTCGATATTCCAATATGCATCCGGATCACCATCGAAAACGGTGTCTATGTCATCGTCGCTATACCCCGCAACATCATGGGCATAAGTGCCGGCGTATTCGTCCTCGCACTCATCGAAATAATAATCATCGTACATTGCTCTATTATTTGGGGTTCTACTTGTGTTGTAATATACCTGCTCGTTATCTTGTGTAATAATTACACCACAATATTAAGACTAAATTTTGAATCCTCCAAATTTATTTGCGTATTTTTTACGCATTGAAGTTGATCTTTCTTTTTGCCACCTATTATACGCCAGATTATCAATCATATATTGTCTAAACATGCGTATAGGTCAAAATTATGGATGCCTTTTATTTTACCCCTAAACTGGGGATTTTACTATGCCGTTTTGTGAGGACACAAAATTACCGATTACATTTGAACGGCTTGTGAAAATCTTTCGATACCGTTAGAATACCTTTTGAACAATACCACTACTTATAATTCTCACACCTCATTTATCCCACCTTCCCCCCGAATTTGCAAACTATATGTTAACATATCAGCACGTTAGGTTAACTCGCGTGTAAATTTTTCGCGCCAAAATGTAAAGCAAATGTAAAGCTATGAATATTTTTTGTGCAAACAAAAGTGATATTTCAGCCAATGGAAACAACTCAAATTCAGCCGTTTAGCGTCACCCATTCGTGGTAACGCTTCGTTTTGTGTCCCATATCATATATGGAACTTATCGGAACAGTTCAAGGAGGAATTGGAGGAAGCTATCACAGCGTCCATTGCTCCCGGGGTGTCGGCAGTATCTCTTGCTGCCGATGTGAATAAGTATCTCAAAGAGCCGGAGAAACGTTTCAGACGCATTAAGGAGAAGATGGAGGATGGGACCATAAAATGGCATCTTTCAAAACCGGCTAAAGCCTATCATCCCGGGAGAGGCGTGTATCGTTCATCGGCGCGGAACGCTCAGCGTCTTGCCCGCACTGAAATCAATATGGCTTACCGCACGGCGGAGCAGACCCGCTGGAGGCAGTTTGACTTCGTGGTAGGATATGAGGTAAAGACTACTCAGAATGGTCATCACGTGGAGGACATCTGCGACCTCCTCGCCGGCAAATATCCGAAATCGTTTGAGTTCAAGGGATGGCATCCGCAGTGTATGTGCTATGCCATACCTCTCCTGAAGACTGAGGAGGAGTTCTGGACTCTTGACGATGATGAGAAGAGCGTAAATGAAGTGACTGAATTACCGCCTAATTTCCGTGAATGGATAGAAGATAATAAGGACAGGATTAAAGCCGCTGAGGAGCGCGGGAAACTGCCTTATTTCATAAGGGATAACAGGGAGAGGGTAGATAATATTCTGCGTGGAGAATCTACGCAAGAAGCAACTTCAGGAGCGGAAACAGCACTATCACAGAAAGAGGTAGAGAAATCCTTAAATGAACTTCTAAAACCAGAAAAGCATTACGCCAATCCAAAGCTTATCAGGATGATGACGGGTAAGGAGTTCATAGAAAAATACCGGATTGTAACTGTCAATGAAAGAGAGGTCATAGTACGTACACCATCAGGGGATATAGCGGTGGATCTCCGCCATGGTCCGACAGAACTCTACGAAAATCTTGAAATAGCCTCTGACCGTATGCAGCGTCATGGCTATCAGATAAGACTTTGTGAGAAACGAGAAGATGGCAAGGGGGCAGATTCATTCAATGTCTCGCTTAGTAGATACGAGGAGTATAAGGTAAATAGGAAAGGTACACTGAATAGTATTGATATGAATATCAAAGATGCGGCTAAACAAGCAGATGTTATACTTCTTAAATTAAACAATGATGTGCCTGCTTCGGTAATAAATGCGGCTTTACGCTCTCGCGTTCGACGCGCCACGAATGTAAAGGAGGTAATAATTTTAATTGGAGAAAAGGAATATATTCTCGCAAGGGAACAGATTCTAATGCAAAAATAAAGCCAGAGGAAATACTATTCCTCTGGCAGTGGGGTTCAAAGCCTTTCGGCTGAGAACCTGTCCGATGAATTTAACGTCTATCGGCTTCAAGACACTGCAAAGTTAATAAATAATATTGATAAATAAAAATTAATCAAATTCACAAAAAGGAACTTAAAGAATTAACACTCGGAATGGTACCCGAGGGGGAGAAACGGTTTTAGGACGCTTTGACGCGACAGATGAATCTGTATTTATATCATTCGATTATCTCGGCATTATGTCCTACCCATAGCATCGCATCCCCTCCTTTCCATTTGAAGTCAAAAGCATTGTTACGAGGATTGAATTTCCCTTCAAGCTCTGTACCCTCCTTTAGCCCTCGGATCTCGGAAAGACACCATTTGCCAAATTCGGTGAATACCTTGACTCTTACCTTTACCTTTATCACTTTACTCATAATCTTCCGGATTAAACTTAACACCTGTTTTAGTATCATCTGAGAAGAGACGCAGCAAGGCAAGCTCGTGGGTCATCCACTCCCCCTCTACGTCCATCATTTCCACTACTTCCAGCGAGATCCATTCATCTTTTGAATAGTCTACTCTCTCTGAAAGCAATTCAAATACATAGTTCGCTTTGCGGAGATCTGAGAAACGTCTCTCAACCGTCTCCTTCTCAATCGGAAGGAACTCTCCTATATTGTGCTTGATTATAAATGCTTCCTTTTTTCTAAGCTTTTAATGTTGTTATTTAGGGTTTACTGAAAAACATTTAAGCTGTTGAATAACATTGATTTAAGTGTCTAAGATATTTGTATTTTCAAAAAATCGTTAAGTTTAGTGTTAAAATGAGACCATACGACATGAGACTCGTATCCTTTAACGGCCAAATGACCTTTGATGAGATGAAGGGCTCGCTCGAACATCTGCCCAAGAGTAACAGGTGGGTGCAGATGGACGACACTCTTCCGTGGGCGGAATATGAGACGGTCCACTACCAGTATCTGGGGAATGATAAGGTTGGAGCCTCCAACCGCCCGAGACGTATGGTCATAGCCGCACTCATCATCAAACACAAACTTAATCTTTCCGATGAGGAGACCATAGTTCGATATCGGCTCCTATTGATTTTCAGTAAACCCTAAATATATGTCATGAAATTTATAAACCATATGCTATCCTCCTACGCTCTTATAAAATGGTTAGCGTGTGGGTAGCGAAATATGGTCTGAGATGGGTCTGAGGTAGTGGATTGGTGTCCGGCATACAGCAGGAAAGGACATAAAAAACCTCAGAACTTATTGAAAGTCTGAGGTTTGACTTGATTTGTCCGACTCGCGTCTGACAAGGTTGCGGAAAGACAGGGATTCGAACCCTGGGTACCCGTAAGGGTACAACGGTTTTCGAGACCGTCCCGATCGACCACTCCGGCATC
>JAAVFV010000055.1 GCA_014800525.1 Bacteroidales bacterium
ATGCTGATGTACTACATAAATCTGGAAAAGTTCCTCAATAATCCATCACACGATCTGGAAATAATGCTCTCTCAAGCAACTGAATCGCCTCCGGAAGCCATTGAAAACTGAACTTAGGGGCTTATCTTTTATAAAATAAGTCCAACTTCTATCTCTCAAGAAGTTGGGCTCATCTCATTATGGTTTAGCGGACACTAATAATTTAAAATGTCTTATACACTCTATCTGATGAGTAGAATTCTATATAATTGAACTAATGAGTATAAAGAGAATGAGAACGGGAGCCACCCACTTAACCATAAAATGTATTAGAGGGAACAACCTGTTTGATACTGTCCCGTTATTGGTGACTTCTTTACGAAAAGTCCCCTTTGGAGCAAACCATCCTATATAAATCACCGTACCCAAGGCACATATTGGTAGAAGCCAATTAGTGGTAAAGGTATCCAGAAAATCAAATATTGTCAAACCGAAGATTCTAAAATCATTAAGACTACCGAATGATAAGGAACATAAGGCACTCAAAACCAATAAAGGCAACATGACGATTAATGTTGCGGTTATACGATTCCTTTTGAATTGTTTCTCCACGAATGCGATTGAAACTTCGGCAATTGAGATAGTACTGGTCAAGGCAGCCACGAGAAGCAGAATGAAGAAGAGAATCGACCACCACTGTGATCCCCCCATTTGAGCGAATACCTCCGGCATGGTTACAAATACCAAGGTCGTGCCCCGCAATGTGTTCAGATCAAGATTGAAACTGAATACAATAGGGAAAATAATCATTCCCATTAATATCGCCACTAATGTAGCAAGGCCTGATACAGTTGCCGATGTTGATACAAGATTCGTGGATTTAGGATAATAGGAGGAGTATGTGATGAGGATACCCATTCCCAAACTCAATGAGAAGAAAGTCTGGCCCAACGCATTTAGAGCCACGCTCCATGTGATCTTAGAAAAGTCCGGCTTAAAGAAATATTCCAGACCCTGTGAGGCACCCGGTAATGTAAGGGCATAGATACAAAACACAAGAAGAAGTGCAAATAAGATTGGCATCAGAAGATTTGACATCTTCTCAATTCCCTTCTGGACTCCAAACATCAACACGCCTATATTCAGCCCTATAATTATAAAGGAGGCTGTCAATGGACTTATATCCGAACTGATGAAGGATTCCATTCGATTATGGAAATAATTTTCCATTGTGGCGGCTGTCTGACTTCCTGTTATCGAGTATAGACTTCCTGTTATCGAATCCCATAGGTAATGAAACGTCCATCCGGCCACCACTACATAGAAAGCAAGGATTAAGTATGAAGCCAATATTCCTAGCGAACCGGTGACCCACCACTTAGTCCGTGGTGATAAATTCTTATAGCTCCCGACTGCATCCGACTCCCCGGCACGTCCTATAGATGTTTCAGCAAGCATTACCGGAATGCCCAATATGGCCACACAAATAAGATATAATAATAGAAATGCTCCCCCTCCATTTTGTTGAGCTTCTGCCGGGAACCTCCATATACTTCCTAATCCTACTGCTGAGCCTAAAGTGGCCCATATCACTCCCAGCTTGGTCTTAAACTGGCCCGTGCTTGTATGTTTTAATGTTTCTTTTGCCATTGACATGCTGTTATACAGGTTCTTTCTTAATCAGATTTGTTCTCTAATACATATGTATTCTCCCACTATGGAATGTTCATCAATAGAAAAGTTCGAATATTGTGATAATTGAGGCTATTATTAATCCAACTACAATTACCACTTCTTTTCTGGAGAATAGATGGTTTTCTTTCGGAAACCAGTCTTTACGGGCTTGAATATAGAATCCTATTCCTAAAAGATAAAACACAGAAGTCATGAAAAGTATTTTCAGGTCTCCGGCATACGCCATCCATAGGCAAAATAAAACTGTGATGATAGCAATACATCGAGGTTTCCAGTCAGATGAAATCTTAAACATAAAAAGGCCTGCAAAAAAATAACATGGTATTATCATCAACCCGGTAATTTGAAGTGCAGCCAAATATATATCATCCGCGAATGTGACCAGAAATATAAAAAACATCATAACCACACTCGAAGATATAAGTCCGAATGTTGGCATTCCATGTTTATTCACTCTTAGAAAAACTTTAGGAAGCATCTTAACTTTAGCCGCTTCATATGGTACCTGTGCAACGACCAGAGTCCACGATACCCAGCCTCCCAACAGTGATATTATGATTGCTCCTATCACAGTCCAATATGCCCATCCTCCACATACATCCCGTAGAATATAGGCAATTGAAGGATTGGGTAGACTGGCTAAGTTTGACTGACTCATAAGGCCGAAACACAACAGGACAACGGATAGATAGAGAACAAGTGAAATCAGAAATCCTGCCACTCCTGCCCTTCCGACATCGTTACTATTCTTAGCGCGTGCCGACATCATCACTGCCCCCTCCACACCAAAGAAGCAGAACAATGTAACCATCATAGTAGATTTTATCTGATCGGTTATACTTCCAAGGCCAGCGTTACTTCCCCACATATCTAATGAGAATAAACTTTCCCGGAAGAAAATCACAAAAACAGATATTATGAATAAAAGCATCACTACCTTTAGTACCGCCAAGAGATTATTAATGAATTTAGCGGTCTGAATGCCTCGAGCTACTATTGCATACATCACCCAGATAAGTATAGAGACAAATATAATGGTCTCCCATTCATGTTTAAGCAAAGAAGGAAAGATTGCTCCTAATGCATCATTGAGCATTACTCCATATGCAACATTTGAAAATGCCGTACATAGCCAATATCCCCATGCAATATTAAATCCGATATAGTTTCCGAATCCGGCTTGTGCATATTGATATATTCCGGCATTATACTGTGGATAGTGAGTGCTTAGCCATTTAAATACGAATACTAATGGTAATATCCCTGCCCCGGTGATCAGCCATGATAATCCGACCGCTCCGGGAGATGCCACTCGAGCCATGTTTTCGGGTAGATTATATATTCCTACCCCCACTACGAGCCCAAAGACCAATGCCGTAAGTCCCCAGAATCCTAATTTTCCACTTGATAACATCTATATAAAATTCTTTATACTAATCCCTTCGACTCCTCTGGAAGTTTAGTGTTTCACTATCCTTATTATTGGGAAGTCTAATTATTTAAATCGGGTCGGGTTAAATTTTAAGTCTATAACATAATTTACGTTAATTAAGTTTATAGGAAAAGCCTAAGATCGTGAACCATTATAAGGATTCACCCATTATTAATACTGTAGGAGTTATGAATTTAATTTCCGTATATTCTCTCCCAAGCCTTATTTCATTTTTATCTAAAAGACACACTATGAATATGTTCTGTTACCAATGTCAGGAAACCGCCAAAGGAACTGGATGCACCCTCCGAGGAGTTTGCGGAAAACTTCCCGAGACTTCAGGGAGAATGGATCTTCTTCTCTATGCTACCAGAGGAGTAGCAATTCTGAACCACAAACTTAGAGAAACTGGAGCCGCCCAGAGGAATGCATCTCATCAGGTGATAGATGCTCTTTTCACCACAATTACTAATGCAAACTTTGATAATCCATCACTTGATGGATTTATTCGTCGGGCTTTCCAGATGAAACGCGAACTCAAAGCAAAGTGTGAAGACTTAGGAATTGAGATTCCGGATACTCCTGAAGTAGACCTTGAAGCAGAACCGGAGGATTTCGAGAAGCTAGAATCAGTCACTGGGGTTCTTTCTGAATCAGATCCCGACAAAAGAGGTTTAAAACAGTTGGCAATATATGGTGCCAAGGGAGCTGCTGCATATGCCCGCCACGCCGCAAATCTCAAATTTGAAGACGATGATGTATATGCATATATCGAGAAAGTTCTCAAAGAGGTTAGCCGTAACGATATCACGGTTGACGAACTTCTTAAGATTGTCCTTTATATGGGAGAAGGGGGTGTCAAGGCAATGGCACTACTTGATAAAGCCAATACCACCCGATACGGAAATCCTGAAATCACCAAGGTTAACATTGGTGTAAGGAAAAATCCTGGTATCCTTATATCGGGTCATGATCTTCATGATCTTGAAGAACTTCTTGAGCAGACAGCTGGCACAGGAGTTGACGTTTATACTCATTCCGAAATGCTGCCGGGACAGTACTACCCATTCTTCAAAAAGTATCCTCATTTTGCAGGAAACTATGGAAATGCCTGGTGGAAACAAGTAGATGAGTTCGAGACATTCAAAGGTTGCTTCGTCTTTACATCCAACTGTATTGTTCCTCCACGCAAAAACACCTCTTATCTTGATAGGGTATATACTTTAGGAGTGGTAGATATGCCTGGCACACATCACATTGAGGCCGATTCCGATGGTAATCATGATTTCTCCGAGGTTATAGCTAAAGCCAAGACTTGTCCTTCTCCTACTGAGATCGAGCACGGAGAAATCGTTGGTGGTTTTGCTCATCATCAGGTTCTTCAACTAGCTCCGAAAATAATTGAGCTTATCAAAGAAGGCAAGATTCGTAAATTTGTAGTAATGGCAGGATGTGATGGTCGATTCCCTTCACGTTCTTACTATACTGAATTTGCAGAAGCCCTTCCAAAGGATTGTGTTATTCTTACGGCCGGATGTGCAAAGTATCGCTATAACAAACTTCCATTAGGTGACATTGAGGGAGTTCCCCGTGTGCTTGATGCAGGACAGTGTAACGACTCTTACTCTCTCGTAAGAATAGCCATGGCTCTCCAGGAAGCTTTCGGACTCAGTTCAATCAACGAACTTCCTCTTGTGTTCAATATTGCATGGTATGAACAGAAGGCTGTAATCGTCCTCCTCGCTCTTCTTTATCTCGGTGTACAGAACATTCACACAGGTCCGACACTTCCGGCTTTCTTCACTCCCGATATTTTGAAAGTGTTACAAGAGAAGTTTAATATCGCCACCATATCTACCGTAGATGAGGATATTAAGACATTGATTGGTGAATAATTCCATTTATTATTGGAGTAATGTATTATAAACAAATAAAGCGGACATAATGAAAAATCATAATGTCCGCTTTTAGACATATCTTAAGGATAAGACATTGATTATGAAAGAAATGAGAAAATTCAAGCGTCAAATGCCGGAAGATTGGGCTCTTGATGTATTTGATCGTGCCCCCTACACTACCCTCAGTATGGTTCGACCCGATGGTACACCCTATGCTATTGCCGTAAACATGGTTAGAAAAAATAGGGATACATTTTATTTTCATTGCGCTTTTGAGGGCGAGAAAATAGATTGTCTTAATCATCAGCCATTTGTAAGTCTTATGGCTGTCAGCAAATGTCATCCAAAGTTTGAAGATCTGAAAGAAAATTTCACGGAATATTATCACTCTGCAATTGCTCTGGGGAGGGCGGAACAAGTGACTGATAGTGATGAAAAGATTGAAGCTCTTCGTCTACTCTGCGAACGATTCCTTCCTCAAAATATGGATCATTTTGATGCCGCTATCCATCGCAGTTTAGCGCGCACTAATGTGATTCGTATCAAATTAACTGAGCCTCCTGTTGGGAAATGTAAGGGGAATCTATAGAAGCCGAATATTACAAAATCCCTATCGGTCAATTATACGGAACATTCGGTTCACGCTATCATACTCCAATCCCGGTCGATTAAAATAGTTTGCGATCATCCCCGTATCGCCCAAGTCTTGAGGAGATCCTATGGTCAATCCATTTTCTTTATCCAACAGCCACACTTTATCTGCTATCTGAAGAGCAATCTCCAGATCGTGAGTAGAAAGAAACACGGTGAGATGATTTGCACGAGCTAATGATTTCAACAATTGCATTATCTCAACCTTTCCCGGATAATCCAGGAACGCTGTCGGTTCGTCAAGAAATATAATGGGAGTTTCCTGAGCTAATACCTTGGCGATCATCACCTTCTGGCGTTCGCCATCGCTTAAGGTATCCACTCTTCTATCTCTGAAGCTTTCAATTCCTACAAGTTCCAAGGCCCGGGATATGAGAAGATGATCATTATCTGATAGTCTATCCCATATGTTGGTATAGGGACTCCGTCCCATAGCTACAAGTTCTTGAACAGTAATGTCGTCTATAATCGGTCTTTCTGTAAGAACCACTCCCATTTGCTTAGCCAATTCCCGAGGTGAATAATCGCCCAAGACCTTCCCTTTGATAAAGATCTCTCCCTCTAAGGGAGGAATAAAAGCTGACAAAGTTTTTAATAGTGTTGACTTCCCCGCCCCATTAGGCCCAAGAAGACAAGTAAGTTCCGAACTATATAGGGTTGCATCAATTCCAGCTGTTATCGGAATTGATGCTTCCTTATTTTTGTATCCTGTAGTTAGATTAATAAGCTTTACCGGCTCCATATTTATCTCGGTTTGCTGAAGAAGAGGTCAGGAATAATAATGTGGTAGTTTAATCTGCACAACTATCAAGCCCCAACTGTTCATAAAATCCACGAAGTGAATCTGGAGCATCTACATAATCATCAAACCCATCCTCCGAAGAATCCATCCCCAACTGTTCAAGATGCCCGAAATCTCGTCTGCCTCCCCACCCTTCAGGCATTATGAATTCAGGTTCCATCGACTTTATACTCCCACCTGCAGCATCTGATATATGATGCTGATCTATATGCTTCTTTACAATTGCCGGATTCCCTGCTACTAACGTATTAGGCTCCACATCTTTCACCACCACACTCCCTGCTGCAATCACAGCGTTATCTCCGATTGTAACTCCCGGAACTATTGTAACTGAACCTCCGATCCAGACGTTATCTCCGATTATCACTGGCTCTGCCCACTCTATTCCCCTATTTCTATTTTCAGTATCAAGAGGATGACAAGCAGTGTATATACTAACATTCGGCCCTATAAATACATTGTCTCCAATCCTTACTGTAGCTTCATCCAGAATAGTAAGATTAAAGTTAGCAAAGAAATTATTTCCTATCTCTATATTCTCTCCATAATCACACCGGAATGGTTGGTTGATATGAAATACCTCCCCCACTTTGCCCAAAAGACCCCTTAACATAGCCTTTTTCTTCTCAGCCTCTGATGGACGCATCATATTATATTCCCATAGGAGCTCACGGGTTTTCCTCAATTTTTCTATAAGCTCGGGATGAGTGGCGTCATACCATTCTCCACTCTTCATTTTATTCCAGATCTCACTCATTGCATATTTTATATGTCCTATATTTAAATAACGCTCGCGTAAGTCTAATTATTACCATCGGCCTTTTAGACTCACTAAAAGAAAGTATAGACAGCTTCAATACCTGTTGGATATAGACAAAGAGCGCGAATCAAGGAATATCTCAATCCGCGCTTTTATTTTGATGCAGAACTGCCTCACATATTTCTATCAAAGATTAGCTATAACAACTTCCGCTATCTGATCCGGGGTCAACCCACACTCCTTAACCAGCTCCGAAGCATTATAACGATTGAGGAATTCTTTAGGTAGACCTAAATTAATAACTTTAGCATCGCTGGTTCCTAATGCGGATGCCACCTTCTGTCCATAGCCTCCGTCTATGATACCGTCTTCAGCCGTAACTACCACTTTTTCTTCTTTCATCTTATCAATTGCCGTAGAATCCAGCGTTGACACTGAACGCGGATTTATAACAGTGGCTTTTACTCCCTTGGAGTCAAGAATATCGGCCGCCTTCACCATTGTATCGAGGAATGCGCCGACTCCAATAAGAGTGACATCTTTGCCATCCCGCAATGTCTGATATGGAGGGTTATAATAGTTTTCAAGAAGCTCCACACCTTCTACATTCTTAATCTCTCCCCCGGGAATTCGCACCACTACCGGAGTTTGCTTCTGAGTCTCTGCCCATAAAAGCATGCTGATAAATTCATCTTTCCCGGAGGGAGTCAAGACCTCCAGATCCGGTATATTCGACAAAAGGCCAAGATCAAAGAAACCAAGATGTGTTTCATCATTCATCCCAAATAGAGAGCCATACATCACCACAAAAGTTGCTGGCTGATGATTTAAGGCTATGTCTTGACTAAATTGATCGTAGGCTCGTTGAAGGAATGTACTCACCACTCCTACTACCGGATCCACACCTCCCTTGGCAAGTCCGGATGCCATGGCAATGGCCTGCTGTTCAGCAATACCAACATCAATAAACTGACTTCCGGCTTCCCGGCGCATGTCAGGACCGAATCCGATAGCTCCGGGCGTTCCTGCAGTAATTACAGCCAAATGCGGATTTTCTTTAATACGTTTCATCATATGAGACGCAAAGAGAGATATGTAATCTGCCGGCTCTTGGGATGGGGCCTCTTCACCAAGGAGATTGCCGGTTGTCGGATCAAAAGGCATCGACCAATGGAATTTCTCCTTATTAGCTTCAGCCACCGGAAGACCCATACCTTTCATTGTATTTATATGAACGACCACAGGATATTTGATATCCTTCACTTCCTCAAAGGCTTTTATAAGACTCGGTATATCATTCCCATAATGAACATAACGATAGGCATATCCCATGGCACGGAACAAATTATTCTCAGCCGTTCCATTAGTGTTTCTCAACAATCGCAAATCGGCATAGATCCCACCATGATTCTCAGCTATGCTCATATCATTATCATTTACAACGACAATGAAATTTGACCCAAGAGTTGCTCCATAATCCAATCCCTCGAATGCTACACCTCCGCTCAATGATCCATCACCAATCACCGCCACCACATTTTCATTTCCTCCAATTAGATCACGTGCTTTGGCAAGCCCCGATGCCAGGGCAACAGCAGATGAAGTATGCCCGAGGGAGAAGAGATCATATTCGCTCTCTCTTGGCTGAGTATAACCGGTGACCGTATCATATTTCAAGGGATCAGTAAATGCCTCCATACGTCCGGTCAGCATTTTATGAGGGTAGGTCTGATGAGATACATCAAACACTATCTTATCCTTTGGTGTATTGAATACATAATGGAGGGCAATAATTGCTTCTACCATTCCCAAGTTAGGTCCCACATGGCCCCCATGATGCGATACTTTCTCAATTAGTGGTTCACGCATTGCGTCAGCAAGCTCCTTGAGCTGATTGATATCCATCTTGCGGATATCCTCAGGAGATTTCACTGACGCCAGATCAACATTACTATTATTATCTTTTTTCATAATTTAAGAAATAAATCAGAAAGACATATAATATCTCTCTGATTATATAACAATTATGATTTGGATGAGTTTCATTATAAAACACACCTCAATCCACTGGTTCCTTAACAATTTCTCCGATTAATCCCCTCTTATTTCTGAACTCAACACCGGTAAGCGCCAATTATACCGAAGAGCACATACACGAAGTCCAATCACGGTGACGGCACATCCCAATTGTTGAACGATCAGGCCGGCACCCAATAAGTTCATTATCCAATAGATGAACCCACCGGCGATACATGTCGTGGCGTAGATATCTTTTCTAAAGAACAGTGGCTCTTCATTAATCAGAATATCCCGGACCACTCCTCCAAAAGATCCCGTGACAGTTCCCATCACGATTGCGCCCCACATAGGATACCCGGCTTCCAGAGTCTTTTGAATTCCGATCACCACGAAAAGAGCCAATCCGACTGCATCAAATGTGAAAAGCAGACGATTATGACTCACCAATGTTTTGCGAAACATCACCACAACTGCCAGAGCCAGACCAGTGATGATAAGGTATAATGGAGTTTGGAGCCAAAATACGGGTAGGTTTAGTAATACATCTCGTAATGTTCCGCCTCCCGTAGCTGTAACTAATCCTATTGTAAATGCTCCGAAAAGATCGAATTTTTTATAGGCTGCCAATCGGATACCGCTAATGGCAAAGGCAAAGGTTCCCACTACTTCTATAATAAAAGTAAATGTCTGTTCCATTATAGCAAAGGGTTCTAAGTACTACTTAAATTATAAGTCCTATATTTAAACTTGCACAGACACCTATTATTATATTTGGACCTCCCTAACCTTTATACAATGGTATTTCATTATGGCTATTTATCCTTAGTCGACTATTCGAGTTCCTCTTCCATCACAACTGCATTATTATGGTCTCTATCTTTCGAGGAATATAATAGAGTAACTATCGGCTGATCCGCGATCTTTTCTTTAAAAGTCTCAAAATCCGGATTGCTTTCAAGTTCTTTCTTATATCTATCCACAAACTCATCCCATCGTTTAGTTGGATCTTCATGAAACCATTCTCGCAATTCAGTTGAGGGTGATAATGCTTTTTCCCATAAATCATAATGAAATTTCTCATGCGAGAGCCCTCGAGGCCATAACCGGTCCACCAGGACTCGATATCCATCATCAGAGGATGTCGGATCATAAGTCCGCTTTATCTGAATCTTCTGCATATCTATTACTTTTAAGTCCAATATAAAACCTAATTAGAAGGATCTTAAAAATATAACATTCCAACTTCATCCAATCCTGTTAATGATTTGTTATTTTATTGAAGGTTTATTAAAAACCGCATTAGATTCTGCTAATTTATACTATCTATTCTTATCATGGATTTTTTATTTAATCTCATTAAACAATATCCGGTGCTCGCACTCTTCCTAACTGTGGGCCTGGGCTTCTGGCTTGGGAAGTTGCATTATAAAAATTTTATTCTGGGCCCGGTCACTGCCGTGCTTATTATCGGCATTCTTGTCGGCCAGATGGGCATCTCTCTATCCTCACAGATTCAACAGATATTTTTTATGCTATTCCTTTTTTCGGTAGGATATAGTGTCGGGCCACAATTCTTCAAATCCCTAAAGGGCATGGGACTCAAACAAGTGTTCTTTGCTGCCATAATGAGTTCGCTGTGCTTCGGTTCTGTATATCTTATGGCACGATGGATGTCGTATGGTGCCGGTGAAGCCGTAGGTCTTTTCGGCGGATCTCAGACCTGTTCTTCACTTATGGCCGTTGGTTCGGATGCAATCGGTCGTCTTCCCGAGCCGGAATCAGTAAAGCAAACTATGCTAACTCTGATGCCGATCTGTTATGCAGTCACATACGTCTTCGGTACACTTGGTACAGTAATAATGCTATCTACTGTCGGTCCTTGGTTTCTTGGAGGGCTTGACAAGGTAAAGCAACAGGCCGCAGATTTAGAAGCTCAGATGTCAGAATCTTCCTGGAAATCTGATCCTGTAAAGGTGAACGCACTCCGCACGGTAGCATTTCGTACATTCAAAGTGGAACGACCTTTCTTCTCCGATGGACATTCGGTTCATACTGTCGAGGAATATCTCCGAACTTTAGGAAAGGTACTCTATATTGATCGTATCCGTCATTCGGATGGTTCTATTGAAACGGCCACTCCGGATACCATAATTCAGCGTGGTGATACGGTTGTGGTGTGGGGTCGACGTGAATATCTTGTACAGAACACCGGCTTACTCGGGCCAGAGATTAATGATGAAAATCTATTGGAATTCCCTGTTGAGCGTATTCCGGTTTTAGTGACATCCAAAAAAATTAGTGGTAAGACCGTTGGCCAATTACGTAAGAACCAGCTGATGCGAGGTATAGCGATTGAGGAGGTACAGAAAAATGATGTATCTCAGGATGTTACCGATGAACTGGTGATTGAGCGTGGAGATACTCTGGTTTTGGTAGGGCGGAAGGAACATCTCCGGGATGTTTCTCACCGTATCGGCCATCTCGATGTTCCTACCACTAAGACTGACCTAATGTTCCTTGGAATTGCAATCTTTGTCGGTGGTCTCCTGGGTGTGCTCCCCTTAATGATTGGATCAATCTCTATTAGTTTTGGATTAAGTGGAGGCTCCCTTATTGCCGGGCTTGTTTTCGGTTGGGCACGCACACGCCGTCCGAGTATTGGATTCATTCCCCCATCGGTTTTATGGATACTTAATAATCTGGGCCTTAATGTATTTATAGCAGTAATCGGCATTAATGCCGGTCCGACATTTGTTAGTGGTATCCAACAGCTTGGGTGGAGTCTTCTGGGCGTTGGAGCTATTGCCACCTTGATTCCGATAACCCTCGGACTAATTATGGGTAAATATATCTTTAAATTCAATCCCGCTATCACGCTCGGATGTGTAGCCGGCTCACGGACCTGTACCGCTGCTCTGGGAGCTGCTCAAGAGGCTATCGGATCTACTCTACCCACAATTGGGTATACAGTTACATATGCGGTCAGCAACGTGCTTTTGGTATTCTGGGCCATCCTTCTCGTAGCTCTCCTATAATCCATATTTCCAGATTAAAAAAATCGGCGGAACTGTAAATTCCGTCGATTTTCTTATTGAAGTCGTTTAAACTTATTTTTTATTCACATTTGCGAGAGATTTTTGAGCTGATTTCGTCACTCGAAGAGGTAGCAACCTCTCGGTTGGTACCGATGAGAGGGGCGGAAGCAGTCA
>JAAVFV010000056.1 GCA_014800525.1 Bacteroidales bacterium
AGGTAGCAACCTCTCGGTTGGTACCGATGAGAGGGGCGGAAGCAGTCAAAAAGATCCGCAAAGGGGAATAAAAGAATGAAGAATATACCTAATTTTAACATTCGTAAATTAGTTTAAACGACTTCATTTATTGCTTTAGGATCTTATTTTTGTCTTAAGCTCCTAATGGA
This sequence comes from Bacteroidales bacterium, assembly GCA_014800525.1. Taxonomy (GTDB): domain Bacteria; phylum Bacteroidota; class Bacteroidia; order Bacteroidales; family Muribaculaceae; genus Lepagella. The sequence continues at coordinate 171 of JAAVFV010000056.1, forward strand.
CTAAAATTAGATAATGGATTCCCTGGTTTTGCTGATGCCATCAATTTTTCTGAGAATGAAAATGAGGCGGCATCCGTATCGGTCACCACACTCAAAAGAGCCGGACCATCACATGAAAGCCATTCTTTCATGATAGTCTCAAGTTCCTTTGGGTCATCCACTGTCCATGCATGGAAGCCCACAGTCTCGGCAAGATGTCCGAAATCAGGATTAGTCAGATTCGTCTCCTCAGGTTTTAACCCCGCGAGCTCCATCTCCCATTTTACAAATGCCAACGACCTATTATCGGCTACTAGAAGTTTAACAGGCAGATTATATTGAATGATGGTAAGCAGTTCACCCATCAGCATGGCAAACCCTCCGTCACCGCATATGCCGATCACCTGCCGAGAGGGAGCGGCACATTGAGCGCCAATAGCCATGGGCATTGCGTTCGCCATTGATCCATGAGTAAACGATCCGAGCATCACGCGCTGACCTTTGGATGTCAGATAATGTGAGGTCCATAGATTGTTCATGCCCGTGTCTACAGTGAATACAGCATCGTCTGCCGCAAATTTGTTTAGCAGTGACAACATATATTCCGGTCGTATCGCTCCTTTAAGACCCGGATTAGACACAGGTTTCTGAAATTCATTCAGAATCTTATGATAGTTATCTAAGGTATTCTTCAGAAATGTAGAATCAGATTTGACCGAAACCTTAGGAAGGAGAGCCTTGAAGAATAGTGTGGAATCAGAGTGAATTCCCACATCTACCTTGGATTTACGCCCTAATCGCTCAGCTCGAATATCAACCTGTATTATCTTTTTATCTGTTGGGAAGAATCCCGGGTAAGGAAAATTCATTCCTATCAGTATCAATACGTCGGCATTTACAACAGCATCTTCTGCCGACCACATCCCGAGATATCCCATATGGCCGACATAATTAGGATTCTCAGGCATTAGTTCCAACTGACTCTTATAAGTAGTTGCCACCGGAGCCTTCACCTTTTCAGCAAATTCTGCAAGAAGTTCGGGACATTTCTTCACCCCGGATCCTGCAAAGATAGCAATGCTCTTAGCCTCATTTATTATTTTTGCGGCTTCCTCGATATGAGCCATATCTGGTTCCGGAAGTCTTTGGGTCGGCAAAGCTGTAATTGCTGCATAGGAATCAACGGCCGGTTTCGATATCACATCGGCAGGTAGCCCTACAATTCCGACTCCACCCTTGCCTATTGCCTCCTGCATAGCAGCCTGAACCATATGGGGGACTTGGGTGGGAGTTATTGCCATTTCATTATATACATTGCAATTCGAGAATAGGAGCGTTGGATTTGTTTCCTGAAAATATTCCGTTCCGAACATTGCGGATGCACATGTCGATGCTATTGCCAGCACCGGTGCATTCGAACGCTGAGCATCATAAAGACCATTTATAAGATGGACATGCCCCGGTCCGCTGCTTCCGGCACATGCGGCAATATGACCGGTAAGTTGTGCTTCGGCACTGGCTGCGAAGGCTCCCGATTCCTCATGGCGCATGTGGATAAACTTTATTCGCCCGTCATTTGAGATTGCTTCCGTAAGAGCGTTCAGACTATCACCAGTAATCGCATACAAATGCTTGATACCACTTGATGCCATCATACCCACTACTTGATCTGCCACTGTGTGGGGTTTTCCGGTAGATGTTGTGTTTTCCATAATAGATTGTTTTATACGTGATTTACGAGGCCTGACAGGCCCCCATATGATTATAACGTAGGCAGGGATCTAACGTTCAGGTTCATTGGCTCTTCGGTATTTCTTAGATTTCGAATCTCAGAAGGAAATTATTATTAGGCCCTTAGGTTCCAATTGATTCTATAAAGATACTGTCCCGAAATTCTAATGAATCTCGGGACAGCTTTATTTTTTACGGCAACGTAATACTTCCCGTTTCCCTCCGGGAGGCCCTGATAATCGTTCCGGCACAAAACCGATACCGGCCAACATACGGCGTATTTGACCCTTCGCACAGTATGTTGTAAGTATTCCGCCCGAAACTATATTATCATATAATCTCTGAATCACCTCAGGATTCCACATCTCCGGTTGTTTTTCCGGAGCAAACGCATCAAAATATATGGCATTCAATCCTCTTGGAAATTCCATTTTTAGGAAATCTCCCTGAATCTTTATTAAGGTGAAGTAAGGATTAATCTCCACTTCCTTATTCCATTCTGCTCTATTTACCAGATATAATTCCTTAGCAAGCTCTTTGGTAAACGCTTTCTCCAATTCTTCAGAGATAGCATGGTCTATCGGATGAAGTTCTATGGAATAATAGATTGTTGGAACCTTATTGTCTACCGCATTTATGGCTGTTAAAGCCGCATTAAGTCCGGTGCCGAATCCAACTTCAAAAACCTTTATCTCCTTTCCCACATTTCCTACTACCCATTCCTTCCAACATAAATCAATATATACGTGTTGGCTTTCTGAGAGGGCCCCCTTCACGGAATGATAATGTTCATCAATATCGGGGAGAAATAGAGTTGGACTGCCGTCAGCTGTGGATTGAAGCTCAATTCTCATAAGTAGGATAATTGCACGAACTTTATTATTTACTCGGCATAAAGGTTTTCCTCCTGTTCCGGAATGAATTCATCCACCACCTTATGGATCTTCTTCAAGTCGGGCTTCTTAGTGGCTTCATTGATCAATGTCCATACAGGATATAGTTTCGGATCGGAGGCTGATTGAAAATCTGCGGCATCTTCAGAATAATCACCATCTTCTACAGCGTCTTCCTCAATTGCATAATCACTGTATGCTATCGATAAATCAGCATCCTCATGACGTTGTATCCCAACTAGTAAGGTGGTTGGGATAACACTTATCTGAGGATCCTCACCCCAATGTCCCGGGTTCTCCAACACATCCTCCACTTTCTCAACAATAATATCAGTAAGTTCTTTCCTGGTCATATCTTTATAACTTATTTGATATTATAACGTCTCTATATCTTAGTTGGTTCTCTGTCTTCCCCACCCTAATGTCCGCGCGATTATAAGGCTCTATCATACATTATTATTTATTTCTTTCGTTCTTTTCTAAGTGCGGATGCATCAGACTCCTCTTTCCTATAACCTTATATTAGAACAGCCCATTATCTCATAAGCATACACGTTATCGTAGATTATTGATAGACTATGAGCATCATTAAGAAAAAAGTTGGTGGACATTTAGCTATGTTGAGTGCTAATGTTATGTGGGGACTAATGTCTCCAATTGCGAAAATGGTATTTATGTCCGGTCTTATTCTTCCAATGATTCTGGTGGATTTCAGGGTCTGTGGAGCCGCTCTCCTATTTTGGATCTCATCATTATTCTTACCAAAAGAACATGTCCCATTACCCGACCTTCTCCGACTATTTGGTGCCGGAATGCTTGGAATTCTCCTCAATCAGGGATGTTTTATTTTCGGAGTGAGTCTTACAACTCCGGGGGAAGCTTCATTAGTCACCACAACAATGCCAATGTGGGTGATGCTATTGGCATGGATCATTCTTCACGAACCTATCACATATAAAAAGGCCGGCGGCATCCTTCTGGGAGCTACCGGCGCATTGATTCTTATTCTGGGTAATGGTATATCTTCAGGAGGTGACAATCCTGCCTTAGGAGATTTTATCGTGCTATGCGCCCAGTTCAGCTATGCATTGTATCTGACCTTATACCGCAATTTTATTCGTCACTATAGTCTTGTTACTCTGATGAAATGGATGTTCCTTTCTGCATCCGTAGTTGCGCTCTGTATATCCATGCCGTCTCTTATCACCACACAATGGACACAAATCCCTTGGACTGTATGGGCCGGAATAGGATTCATCGTTCTCGGAGGTACTTTCTTTGCTTATATATGCATAATGATCGGTCAGAAAACGCTTCGACCAACTATCGTCGGGATGTATAATTATGTACAGCCGATAGTGGCTACTATTTCCGGAATCATACTTGGTCTTGACTACTTTACCGTTGCCAAAGGATTGGCAATTTTACTTATCTTTTCCGGCGTCTGGCTTGTCACTGTCAGTAAAGCAGCCCCCTCTGATTCTTGAGTTCCTCTACTGATTCTTAAGGCTTCTTAATTAATGGAAGAATTCGTGAGTGAAAAAGTGGGGTCGAAATAATTCGATAATGGAATCTGACTGAATCATTATATCGTTGTGAATGATGCACCACGTAGTCTCCCTCCGCAAACTGGGCGCTCAATGCTTTCCTATCCTCTTCCTCATTCTGAAAAGAAAGATTACGGACAGTCAACACACTATCTATTTTCTCCCATGTCCGCATCCATTCCGAATCTTCCGGTGGCTGAATGCCTTGTATACTCTCCACAAATGTACGGAAGAAAAGATCATAAGGAATGGTCCCATCCGCGATCAATCCCAAGTTAACCCGCATGAAGTTTCCCTTATAACCTGTCGGCTCGTACAATGGCCCGTCAAATGGGGCACCTTCTTCCAATTCCTTACGGAGATATCTACCAGACCCAGCTGTATCGGTAAGGAGATGGCCAGGTCCATAAAAATCCTGCATAAAATTCTTATATACATCCCGATATTGAGATACAGGGTAATTTTTAATTTGATAATCCAATGCCTTATTAATAGAATCCTCAACAGAAAGATTCAGATGCCCGGTATAAATCGAACTCATAGGATTTCTTTCCTTTGATTCCATTGCCATTCCGGCAATTACCAACATTATCAGCCCCGGTAATATTCTTTTCATATCTTAAATTCCTATTATTCTAACCAATATAAGCAGTCGACTGTATATCTAATCTATACAGTCGACCTTATTTCAGAAATTGTTATGTTATCTTCTAAAACTTAAATTCTACACCTCCCATAATTGTGGTGCCAGGCATCGGACATCCATAGATAATCTCATAATGCTTATTAAAGATATTATCCACCTTCACCGATAATGTAACCGGTACCTTCGATTCGAATGTATAGGCAGCTCGAAGGTTGAGTAGGGAATAATTTTGCGTTTCCCCTGTAGGATTGCCATTGTTCAGACTCCATATTGTCATATCCTCAAGAGTGAAAGCAAAATTTCCGGGGGAATAATTAACTTCAAGATTCAGCTTATTTTTCGGTGAATAGAGATTATCGGAATCTGTATGGAGATATGACCATGATCCTCCGGCTGATAAATTTGAAAGGATGGAATATCCGGCTTCTATTTCAAATCCCTTATTATGGAACCGACCGGTATTGACATTTCGCGGACGACCATCAACCCGGATTGTCTGAATCATATTCTTTCCGTCAATATAATAGAGGGATGCCCCGAGCATAAGTCGAGAGTTGATAAGATACTGACGCCAGCTAACCTCATAGTTATACATGTATTCCGGCTTTAGGTCGGGATTTGCCGGAGGATAGAGATAAAGCTCCCGGATATTTGGCGATCGGAATCCTTTTCCGAACGATGCTTTAATATGAGAGGTAGCGGAGGGTTTCACAATAAATCCCGCCTGAGGAACCCATATGTTCCCATATGTCGAACCATGCTGTATACGCACTCCGGCATTAATACTGAGGAAATCTTCCCAGAAGCCCTGCTGCATCATCACATATCCCGCTACTTCATTCACCAGATGTTTGGCTTCCGCTGAGATTAAGGATGGATCCTCCTTGTTTGTATTCCAGACATGTCCTCCCCAATGCTGAAAGTCGATACCGGCCGATATAGTATTCTCTTTCCATAGATATAATGATTCATAAAGAGTAAATCCCATATTATAATCTGTGGAATGGAATAGATAGTCTTGAGGTGTAGTTCCCGGAGCGTTTCCATCATCGACAAGATGACGTCCCCAGTTTATATAAGCCTGAACGCCACCGTCAGCTTTCCGATATTGATTCTTAACATAGATTCCCCCGGTGCCACGGAAAATATCGGTCCACATGTTTTCGAGTGGCGACTGTGTGGTACCCGGATTGTTCGCATGACTCTGAGTCATATCTAACATTCCGGCCAAGCTCCAATGATTTGAGGCTGCGTATTTCAACTGTATGAACTCATTGGCAAGCCAGAACGCTGAGCCGGCGCGATTTCCATTACTTCGATCCAGCTGACCGGAGAGCGTAGCGGAGAATCGATCCTTCTTATATCCCGATGAAAGAGCAAATTTTTGTGTATTGAAAGAGCCGAACATTGCTCGCGCCCGACCTGTCAATCCATCTTGATGCTGAGTTTTGGTGATCAGATTTATCGATCCGCCCATAGCGTTAGAGCCGTAAAGAAGTGAAGAGGGACCTTTCACCACCTCCACTCTCTCAACTCCATTTGCTACATATGTATCTGCCAGGGAATGGCCAAATACTCCGGCCCACTGAGGTTGGCCGTCAATCATAAACAAGACTTTGTTTCCCTGTCCTACACCGCGGATATTCACTGTTCCGGCCGAACCTCCCGAAACGCCATGTCCGGCAAAGCCTCGTTCGGTTACAAAGAGACCGGGAACTTTATTCACCAACACAGGTAATAAGGAAGATTCCGAAGATTTATCGATGTCTGCCTCTGAAACTTGAGTTACATTCAGAGGAATTAATTCAGGATCACTTTTCAAAGGAGCTGTCACTACAAGATCCCGCAGTTTAGTTGTATCTCTGGGTGCTTCTGAGGCATATGTCAATGCTGAGACGCCAAAGAGAATCGACATAGTGGTTATAAGTGGATAATTCATAGATCTTTAAATATGAGATCTTACATTTTGAGATTCTATCCGATTAATCAGTATTAGTTCTAATATGATTAGTGATCGGGCTGGCAAAGTTAATAAAATATTTTTAATATTCACTAAAATTTTATTATCTTTGAATAAAATTAAGTTAATCATTAGTATACATTAAATGAATCAATCTGAAGTTGAATTTTTCGATGCCCTGGCGCCTCAATGGGATGCCAATGAAATTAATTCCACTCCCGAAAGAGTGCAATCAATTCTTTCTAAGCTTCCCCTTTCTGAAGGTCAGAATATCCTCGATCTTGGTACCGGCACCGGAATCCTTATCCCTTACCTGTCTGAGATAGTAGGTCCGAAAGGGAGAGTAGTTGGTATAGATCTTTCGGAAGGAATGCTTTCCAGGGCTCGTAAAAAATATGGTCATCTTGGGAATGTCGAACTCCTTAAACTTGATTTTGAGGAAGAATTATTACCTGGGAAATTTGATGTGGTGATGTTATTTTGCGTTTACCCTCATCTGCATCGTCCTTCCGAAACACTTGATTGGTTATTCAAAATGAACATCGCTGAAGATGGATGTGCAGTAGTGGCCTTTTCATCTGATGAAAAGTTTATCAATAATATTCATCACGAGCGAAAATCTGAGAGCGATCATCTTCCTCCGGCATCAATCCTTGCGGAGCAAATAGCTTCATGGGGGTATAATACGAAAGTACTCGCAGAAACATCTAATGAATACATCGTGATAATACGACGAAACTCATAAAAAAAGTTATATGAGAATGTTAAACTTAGCGGGGACTTCGAATTTTCGAAGTCCCCGCTAAGTTTAACATTCTCATATATTAGTTTTTATCATTTACTTTGATAATATCCAAAATTATGTATTTCCATTACGTTCATCCCAATATGCATGATGACTTTTATATAAGAATATTACACATAATATCACGCATACTACAGCACATACACCTCCCAAAGCCCACAATATAATTGTAAATGCCCAGGATATAAGTTTTCCTAAAAAGAAAGCTGCTAATATCAGTGCAATAGCAAGAAATATAAATGCTATTGCCCTATATTTTAGTCTCTTGATATCGGGACGATCAGCAAATTTACGGATCGCCTCATCAGCATGGGGACTTAAACTCATAATTATACTTTTACTGTCGATTACACACCTTTTTTTACTCTATCACTCGGATTACTTTCGCAGGATTGCCGGCCACTATTGTATTTGGTGCAACATCTTTAGTCACAACACTTCCGGCGCCTATCACCGCATTGTCTCCAATAGTCACTCCTGGAAGTATAGTAGCTCCGGCTCCCACCCGTACACGTTTGCCAAGTTTTACAGGCTTGCAGGTAATAATCCAACGATTGTCGAGATCATGATTATTAGCAATTATTTGTGTATTAGCCGCAATCATAGTCTCGTCTCCAATCTCGATTCCCCTGGCTGCCATCATCAGACAATCTGAGTTTATCACTACCTTTCGACCTATCTTCACATTATTAAATCTTACTCCTTTAAGCGGAGTGATTACTACGCTACCTTCCCCCATATCAGGGAATAATTCCTTGACCAATTCGTCATACTCCTTTGTATAAGGCATTGTGTGATTCAATTTGAATAATGTCTGAGCATGATACTTAGACATTTCTGCCTCCTCTGGAGTAGGGTGCTCACAATCTATTCTTATTTCTTCCATATAAGAATGTTAATCCTTTAATTTCATTCCATCATGGAAGGCTGAGCCTACTCTTCCCCCCAAACTTATATAGCCATTGTGGATAGGATCAAAGGTGATAAGTCTCATTTTCTCTACATCCGGTCTGCCATCTTCGGACAGATATTCCTCACGACATAAGATATTTACAATCTCTGCCACCATATAAAACCCTGTTGGAGATTCATAAAGTTTCTCTTTGATTTTACACTCCAGAGTCATTGGAAAACAATCAAACACCGGGGCATTAACCTTCCGTCCCTTCTCTGATGTCCAACCGGTCTTGGCCATTTTATCCGGATTTTTTCCAGCACTCACAATACCAACATAGTCCGCTGCCTCCAGGGTATCTATCGTTGCGAAAGACACCGTAAATTCAGGACAACGATTAAGATTTTTCGTTGTTGCATGCGAGCCAAGAGAGATCATAATCTCTTTACCATCCCATTGTCCACCCCATGCGGCATTCATAGCATTGGGCGTTCCATCCTCATTATATGTACCAATGATAAGTACGGGCTGTGGTAATATCCAAGCCATCGGTTTAAATTCCTTCATCCTAAATATTTATATCCTTTGATTAAAGTTCTCTTATTCTTTCCGGTAATAACTCAGTTATCTGGGAAATGAATTGGATATATACATAACATTATGTCCCTCCGATAGGTTTTCCCGTTCGAAGATTGCATAGACCCATCTTTACAAAATAAATACAACTTCCCTTAGAATTCTCGTTATATAAATGACATTCAAAGAAAGAACCATTAGAGATTATATTGGAGGTAAAGGTTTGAGTGACAAACAATATATCGCGATTGACCTTAAAAGTTTCTATGCTTCAGTGGAATGTGTGGAGCGCGGACTTGATCCCCTTGACACATGTCTTGTCGTAGCTGACTCTTCACGTACTGAAAAGACAATCTGTCTTGCCGTTTCCCCGGCCTTGAAAGCATACGGATTAGGAGGACGACCACGTCTATTTGAAGTCGTTCAGAAGGTTAGAGAAATAAATACTTATCGCGGACGAAGCGGCAAATCTTTTTCAAAGGCTATCCTTGATCACCATCGGGAGATTGCCCTGGATTATATCGTGGCTCCCCCTCGCATGGCATTTTATATTGAATATAGTACCCGTATTTATCAAATCTATCTGCGTTATATTGCTCCGGAGGATATTCACGTATATTCAATTGATGAAGTGATTATGGATGCCACCTCATATATGTCCACATATCATATGTCAGCTCATCAACTCGCGATTAAAATAATTCGTGAAGTCTTTGCTGAAACCGGTATAACAGCCACGGCAGGAATCGGAACCAATATGTATCTCTGCAAAATCGCAATGGATATTGTAGCAAAGAGAATGCCCCCTGATAAAGATGGAGTCCGAATTGCAGAGCTTAATGAGATGTCTTATCGGCGACAACTATGGGAGCATACTCCCCTGAAGGATTTCTGGCGCGTCGGACACGGAATAGCTAACCGATTATCACCGTATGGTATTTTTACGATGGGCGATATTGCGCGATGTTCTATTGAAAATGAAGATCTACTCTATCAGTTATTAGGTGTGAATGCAGAATTATTGATAGATCATGCTTGGGGTTGGGAGCCGGTTACAATGGAATATGTGAAGGCTTATAAGCCAGAAACAAAAAGCATCAGTAGTGGTCAAGTGCTTTCTTGTGCTTATACTTCATCGCAAGCACGTATAGTGGTATTGGAAATGATCGATAGCATCTCCCTTGATCTCATTGATAAACATCTTGTAACCGATCAGATGGTGTTGACTGTAGGATATGATGTCGAATCGCTGTCCAATCCACAGAGACGTGCAAAATATCACGGCAAGATTACTACTGATTTTTATGGACGAAAGGTTCCCGCACACGCTCATGGCACCATCAATCTCTCAGTGCCTTCTTCATCAGGGAAAGTTTTATCGGAAAAAATCGCTGAGTTATACGATCGGATCATCAATCCCGATCTGTTAGTCCGACGTCTGACAATATCAATCAATCATCTGATGAATGAAATTGATGTCACCACTCAACCTAAACCCATGCAATTAGATTTATTTACCGACAATGAGGAAGAGAAACGAAAAAGTGAGCTGGAATTGGAAGCACTCTCTAGGGAGCGAAGGAGGCAGGAGGCTATCCTGAATATTAGAAAAATGTTTGGGAAGAATGCAATCCTTAAGGGTCTGAACTATGCAGAAGGTGCGACTCAACGCGACCGTAACCGGCAGATAGGAGGTCATCATGAGTAGATATGACGATATAATAAATCTTCCTCATCATGTGAGCAAAAGGCGCACGCCCATGTCAATGGAGAATCGTGCAGCTCAATTCGCTCCTTTCGCTGCCTTAACCGGACATGGGGCGGCTATTGCTGAGACATCCCGAACTACAATAGAGAAACCCTCTCTGTCACAGGATGATTACCAACGGCTTTCCCGACGTCTCTCTTTTGCTTTTGAAAAGCGGTTGGAAATAAAAGTCAGATTCTTTCAACCGGATCCTTTAAAACGTGGAGGAGCATATCGGGAGGTTATGGGTATGGTGAATAAAGTTGACCAGACCGCCGGACTGATCATAATGTCTGATAAACAATCCATTGCTCTTGATTCCATAGTTAGTATCCAAAGTACATACTTTGAGGACATTTAGGATATTTATATTCATCCACTCCCATTCATTTACCAAAATATGAAACAGCAAATCAAATTCAGTATATTTTCTCAAGCCATCACCTTTGGGATTCTTATTCTCTTCGTTGTGGGTACGGTCTCCCTCAGTGACAATGAAAGTAAACTCATTATGTTCTGCATCATAATGGGATTAGTCACCATTACCGGCCTTTATTTCTGTCCGAAATCTATTGAGGCCACCGAATCAGAAATTGTACTTCACAAACTTATCTCTCATTCTCAGACATTGGATTATGAAGAGATTGAGAGCGTAAAACAATTTTACCCAACGGTTGGCATAAGATTATGCGGTAGCGGAGGCTTTTTTGGGTATTGGGGTTATTTTCGCGATTTACAGATTGGGGCTTTCATAGGATTTTATGGAAGCAGCGATAATTGTTTCCTGGTTAAAATGAAAGATGGCAGACAGTATGTATTAGGATGTAAGGATGCAAATGAATTGATTCCATATATCCAATCCCATCTATCTTAAAAACTAAAAAGGAAGCTCTTCCTGATAGAGTCTTAATCATAGTGATAGACTCTCAGGGCGAACTTTCTTTTCTATTATAGATTAACTTACTTGTTATTCTCAAGCCATTTCATTCGACGGGCATCGGGAAGATGCTTAACCCTAAACTCTTCAAATTTAACATCGAATCCATCTCCATCCGGACTAGCACCCATCACTCCTACTCTCACAGGATTATTATCCACCATCCAGGCATTACGCATCATTACATATTCTTTTCCATCAAAAGAATAGAACACTTCGATAGCATCCAGACGTCTGACAGCCTTGATATAAATTGACTCTACTGGATGATCCAATTTGATCACACTCCAGTCGCTTGTATGATGGGTCACCACGACACTAAGATTGTATTTCCCATCGACAAACTCTATTCCTGCCTTCAAGTAGTTTTCCTGATCAAGGCGTATCATCAAACCGGCTTGATCAAACCGTGCCTTATAATCGCCTGTGATTTTAACAGTCACTTCGAATTCACCTCCATACTCCCCGTAATAGAATGGAGCATCATCTACTGTGAATCCATAGTGGGAGATACGCCAGTAATCTGTTTGAGGGGTTACAAACATTCTAATCGAAGTGGGATTCACCTCCCAATTCTCAGGCTCATTAAACCATTGCATTTTATTCCACTTTATGCCATAGATTCGTGTAGAACCTAACAGCGATTAATTTTAGAAAATAGTACTCCTATCTATATGGTCTATATAGGATCCTATCTATTTAATTCCCTGACGCAAAAATACAAAATATTTTTAAGTCGCCCCTTACTTTTACTTTTTATGGTTCTTTATATCCGTAAACTCTATGCTGTTTCCACCGGAGATAGACTTGTAATAACCTTGCTCGATGGGACGAAGGTAGTCATGAGGCGTCATCCCCAGTATCTGCTTAAATACACGGTTAAAATGATTAGGAGAATTATACCCCACCTCAAATGCCACCTCCTGAATACTCCTATCCCCCTCGGTCAGTAGTTCTATTGCTCTGGTAATGCGTTGATAATTCACATAATCAGTGAATCGTAATCCTGATTTTTGAAACAGTCGACTGAGATTTCGCTCCGAGAATCCAAAAATCTCACAAATTGAGGATATGTTCAGCTCTCCTTCAAGATGGTCATTGATGTAGCTTAGAATTTTTTTCATTCTGGAGTCTTCCGGAATCTGAATCCCCTTCAACCGTGTTTCATATTCTTTCCCGTCTCTCCTTAGAAGCTGAAGAAACGCTGTATAATAATTATATAATTCCGGAGACTCTTCCCTATATATTTTGGGACGATTACCCCCGATAAATTTTAGGGTTTCTTCTATAAGTGGATCACTTCTCAACACTTTAAAGGATTCATGTTCCTCCTCCGGAAGATTGCAATAAATCACACGGAGGGAAATATTACGGTTGTTACTCGATAATAAGTGTTCAACACCAGGGGGTATCCATGCTAAGTGTCGCTCCGGAACAAAGTAGTCCCGCTCCCCCACCCGGATCCTAAGTGTTCCCGATACGGTATGAATTATCTGATGATACGGATGTGAGTGCGTCGGCAGATCTATAACTTCCCGTCCCGGATTCCTTACCTCTATCGCGGATGTAGAAGATACAGGAAATAAAACTGCCTCCCTCTGAATTATTTTCATCTAATGGCCCAATACGTTAATAATTTGGCTGAATGTGCAAATATGGCGCAAATATAATAAACTAATTTTGCATTAGAAAATCAGAGAGCCCGTGAGGGACCTAAATATAAATGTTATGAAAGAATTCATTGGATCACATTTCATCTATACCTATGCCAATGGGTGGATGTATGAGTTTTATGTAAAGAATGAAGATACCGTCGATTACCGTATTCATTCCGGTATGGTTGGGGGTCGATGGGTACGAAATCAGAAGGCAGATATCGTAAAGCTTACCGATGGGGTTTATAAGGTTTCATGGACTGAACCTACCGGCACAGATGTCAGCTTGAACTTCATGCCTAAGGAGAATAAACTGCATGGAGTGATCTTCTTTCCTAAATGGGTCAGAGAACATCCAGAGATCACCGTCTGCTATCAGAATGAACATATTCCATTGATGGAGGAGAGCCGTGTAAAGTATGAGACATATCCTAAGTATGTGGTTCCCGAATTCGGTGAAATTTTTTATTCAAAGAATGAAGGAGCTAACAATGAGAAAGTAATCTCTGAGGCTCCATATGAAGGAATGGTAGAAGATATTGTATCAGGAAAACTATCATTCGAAAACTAATCCCCCAGAATCCCATTGCGACCGTATGGATCGATAGCAGAGTAGTCACATACCCGCTGTCGGTCCGATTGCTATGTCTGTATATTTCCTATAAAAATGAATATCCAAGATTCCACTCAAACCAATCCCCCCACTCCTACACTTTCCACTAATCTGAAACAGAAGTTTGACAAAAAACAATCGTTTAAAAAACGTATAATCGGATTCGTATGGCAACACTTATGGCTGATTATATCTATGTTTTTCATGACCTTAGGGGTAGCTTTATGTGTACGGTCCAATCTGGGAAGTGGGGTCATATCTTCGGTTCCCATGTCGTTCACCCTTGCCGGGGAAGCAGGCTTAGCCCCGGCACTTACTATCGGTGGATACACCAATATTATGAACGTAATTCTTGTGGCTGCGCAGATTCTCGTATTACGGCGTCGCTTTGACCCTGTACAGCTCTTTCAGCTAATTATAGGATTTATTTTCGGCTTTCTGCTTGATGTTAACATGATTATCACCTCATTCATTTCCTATAATTCTATCCTTACTCAAATCATTGCGCAGTTCGTGGGAGCTACTGTACTTGGCGCCGCTGTGGCCATGGAAATAAGGTGTGGATCTGTTACGATGCCCGGCGAAGGAATTCAGGTAGCAATCGCCCGTGTCACGGGTAAACCCTTCCCTATCGTCAAGATCTGTGTGGATACCATTCTTGTGAGTCTTGCTGTGGTCTCCGGTTTCTGCTTCTTCGGATCCTGGCCCTGGACTGTAGTTGGTCCCGGAACTCTTTTCGCTATGTTCTATGTCGGTTTTATAGTGAAACTTGTTATTCCACATCTTGGCTGGTTTGACCGGATACTCGCATATCGTCCGGGGTTCCGTCGATACATCTATGGTCTCGCCCGATGGATTTATCCCCATAATGAAGGATAATCCATCTCTCCATTCAATAATAAATCATTATGATTTGTAGTTTTATAGTAAGTGTTCAAAATCCGTTTATTCTTGGAGCCATAGATGGTATAAAAGATAATTCACATACTTTGTATGGGTTGATTTTGCATACTTTTTAGTAGCTACTTAACTCTTATACGATTTGAATCCCGTTATAGCAATCTGCAAAGGAATCGCCATCATTCTTGTGGTGATGGGACATGCTGAGCCTCCCACTCTTCTCTCCAATTTCATTTATATATTTCATATGCCGCTATTCTTCATGACGGCCGGATATTTCTTTAATCTGAAGTATCTTAACGATCCATGGACATTCTGCACCAAACGCTTTAAAGGCCTGTACATCCCATTCCTCAAATGGAGCATCGTCTTTCTGCTTCTTCATAATCTCTGGTTTGATATTGGGTTGCTCAATGAACAATATGGCAACTGGGAAGGAGGTGTGACACATCCCTATAATCTCCGTCAATTCTTCCACCGACTTTTTCTCATCATTACCTCTATGAGCGGATATGATGAGTTTCTGGCCGGTGCTTTCTGGTTTTTCCGGGGGTTGCTCGTGGCAAGCATAATGTTTCTCGTTCTTTTTAAAATTGTGGATTCCTCCACCAAGCTTTCCCCATCCGTGGGCGTAGTGATTGTATGCCTTTTAGCACTCGGATTTAATGCCTATCGGTTGGGATTCGGTTTCAAGATCTCCACGATCCCGAATGGAGGCCTGAGGGAAGTTTGGGGGATGTTCTTCTTCGGTCTCGGATTCCTTTACCGTTATTATGAATCAAAGATCGGTAATAGATGGTGGTTGACCATATTATGTTTTTCCATCATGTGTATAGGGACCTGGAACCATTGGTGCGGAATGAACAACAACGGTCAGCTTCGTGATTTAGTCACTCTTCCTCTTACCGGAGTGGCCGGATTTATTGTTATTAAGCATCTATCCTCACTCATAGTGATGTGCGGAGGAATAGTTTCCAGAAGTCTCATATATATCGGAAACAACACGCTCTATGTATTTATATTCCACATCATATCCTATAAGCCTGTAAGCGCTTTAAAGATATGGTGGTATGGACTCGATCCGGCACAGATTGGCAGCCATATGGTGATTCATTATAATAATCATGAAGATTTATTCTGGCTCTTATACACAATTGTCGGTAGTGCTCTCCCCCTCACCGTGTTATGGTTATGGAGAAAACATGGTGTCTCCCGATTCCCGAGACCAAAATTTCTTATATCTAAAAATTAAGTAGCTCGCAGTAATTAATTGCTGCGAGCTACTTAACATAGGTTCTATCCACTGATCATCAGTCTCTGATGATCCTTACTTCATTGTATACTTTACCATCGGAATATATCCTTTCTTTTCAGGAGCCTCCACACTCTTCTCCCATGTGCCCTCATAGCCTTGAGCTTTGAGAGTAAGTTCAAAATGACATAGCCCGATTCCTAAATCAAGAATTGCTGCTTCCGTCTTGGGTTCATAATAAAACCAGACTTCATTCCCCCGTACAAGTGCTCTCCAGGGCTGGGAATTTTTAGCTGAAGGAGCAAGTCGTAGCATCGACAATGCTTGATAGAATTTATTATCCTCTCTGACGGGGGTTCCGAAGTCTCCCTCTGAGAATAAATCATTCATTGGCTTGCGTTTTGCGCTTCCGAGGGTCATTCGTGTAATAGATTCCAAAATTTTTCTTTTCTTTGCCGGATATCCTACCGGAGAAATAATACGCAAAGGTTCATCTTCCGGCATTTTTGTGCCCTTAATAAAATCCGATCCTTTAAATGTCAGAGCCATCCAACAGGTTCCGAGTCCCAATTCAGTGGCTTTCAGCACACCTCTCTCCATCCCATAACCCGCTGCGAGAGCTGCCATATTATCCTCCCGAATACCCATTAGCAAATACCAGCTTGCTCCGGATATTGTGCCGTAAGTGCTTGGAGTTTGTGGACCTTTGAGATCAAACTGCCGAAAATCAATTGTGAAGCCTCCGCCGAACGGGGTAGTAACTTCTTTTATACTTCTCCTTATTTCATCAACCACACTAATATCCAGTTTTTCTGTAGCATCAAAGGTCCGGACAGATATACGTTTCTCTATTATATCCGTGATTTTCATAATATTTACATTACTTATTTATATTATCTGAATGATATCTCTCCCTACTCCATTTTTTCAAAATTATCTCTTTAGCCAAAACTGTCTTTGGTTCTCAGGTAACTTTTCAATGGCATACCGTAAAGTGGTCCTTGACATTTCTTTATAATGAGTTTCCAAATAATAATCCAATGCTTCTTTGTCTTTTTTACCCATCTCCCTCAGCATCCAGCCTACCGCCTTCTGAATAAGATCATGAGGATGATTCAATAATTTTGTTGCTATTGATTTTGTAGGTTCGATAATATTATGGCGAATCAATATCCAGTTAGTCACCATTGCAATCCGTTGCACCCAGAGGTTATCGCTTGCAGCTAATTCTTCCAATATTTTGATATGTTCAGGAGCATAGACCAACCATAGTCCTAAAATTTTAGGACAACTCATATCCACTAAATCCCAGTTATTGGCCTGATGTGCATGATCAAGATAGAAGCGGGCTATTTCTTCCCTCCTTTGTGCCTTTATCCAAGATTCCTTGTCCCCCTTTTTGGGAAGAGAACTGTTCATCTCTTCTACAAGTAACAATAACCCGGCAAGTCTTACCTCATGCCAGGAATTATACAATAATTTCTTGATCTCATGTAATGGAACCCTCCCCTTGACAAGTTTTACTATGGCACGCGTCTGTGGCACCTTTAATCCTATAAACCTATCCCCGGCCCCATATTCCCCGGGATTTGTCCTGAAGAATCTCATTAGATGCTTTGCCTGCTCTTCATCACCCTGATCAAGTAAAGACTTCTCTATCTCTTCTGCTACTATTGAATCCATTATTTTATCTGTATGTCTATCTTACCAGATCCAACCCTAATACGTCTATTTCATACTCATTTTCCAGATAGTTGCCCGGCATCCCGTTAAATGTTATGAAATTATCAACATAATAACGTCTATCCAGGAAAAATAGTTTCCCATCTTAGGCTCCGGTTAAATAGGGTTTACTGAAAAATATTTAATATGTTGAATAACATAAATTTAACCATCTAAGATACTTGTATTTTAAACAAAAAGGCGTTAAGATTAGTGTTAAAATAAGACTATCCGACCTGAAAATCGTATCCTTGAACGGCCATATGACCTTTGATGAGATGAAGGGTTAGCTCGAACGTCTGCCCAAGACCGACAGGTGGGTGCAGATTGGCGACACTCTTCCGGGGTCGGAATATGAGAGGGACTATAACAAGCGTCTGAAGAATGATAAGGTCGGAGGCTCCAACCTTCCGGGACGTATGGTCATAGCCGCGCTCATCATCAAGCATAAGCTTAATCTTTCCGATGAGGAGACCATATTGACTATACAGGAAAATCCATATATGCAATGATTCTGGCAAAGTTCATGAGAGAGCTTTGTCTTGTCCTCATGGAAATATGGGCTCGGATATGCCATTTTCGTTCGAAATTTAAAAATCTATCATCTGGAGAACCGATAAATGCGATTTCTTATCTCCGATTTCTTATCTCCGATTCCTTATTTCCGATTTGGAATGTTCGATATCATCTCCTGTTGATTTTTCAGTAAATTCTAATTAATAAAGGAACATAAAAACTCGTTATAAATGTAAGATGCTGAGTTGGGATATTAATGATAATAGGGTGAGGATTATATATATTTGCTAATTACTTTCTGAATTTTCCCAGATGGACATTATCATTCAATGAAATGATTTAATAAGAAAATTTTATGAAAGAACTCTTTTTATTCATACTTGCAATTCTCTTACTGTCCTCATGTAAGGTCAGTAATAAATTAATAAATATTAGTGGACTGATTTCATGTGAAGATGATTCCACTGTTCTTGTTCACCCATTTATTACAAGATTATCGGATGGTCAGACATTTATCGGAGATGATAAAGGCCATTACGTTGTGGATGTAATGCGAGGTGATACCTTGGTGTTCTCGTATGTAGGAGCAATTAATGATACTGTTGTAGCGAAAAATTCGAGATTAGATGTAAAGCTCAAACCATATAATGCCGGAAAGGATGAATATATTTTTGTGGATAAAACTCATAAACTACAAGAAGACTTAAATTCATATATCTCAGGGAAGGATGCACGTATCGGAATTGCTGTGATTGTAAATGGCAAGGATACTATAAGTGTCAACGGCAATCGAGAATTTCCGATGATGAGCGTGTTTAAGTTTCCTCTTGCTTTAGCAGTTTCCGATTATTGCCTGAAAAATGATATTCTTCTTTCTGATTCGATCTCAATAAAAACTGACGCTATAAAAGAGAATACATGGAGTCCGATGCGTGATAAATACGGGGTGAGAGACTTGAAACTACCTATCTCAGAATTGCTGGATTACATCCTCCAACAGAGTGATAATAACGCCTGTGATATTCTCATTGATTTTATCGGTGGTACATCGGTCGCAGATAAATTGATGAAGTCTTTGGGATACCATGATATTATTATAAGTCATACTGAAGATGAGATGCACCGCGATTTATCTCTTAGCTACCTTAACCGGACAACGCCGATAGCGATGGCTCGATTATTTGACCAATTCTATCGTCAGGGTATGCGTCACGAGAATGTATTTCATGATTATATTGCAGAGAGTATGCTGACTTGCCAAACAGGACTTGACAGACTCCCTGCTCCTTTACTCCACTCTAATGCAATTATAGGACATAAAACCGGAACCGGCGACATAAACTCACAGGGAAGGATCATTGCCGTTAATGATGCCGGCTATATAATAATTCCTAATAAATCGGGTTATTCCATTGCAGTATTTGTCGCTGATTCCGGCTATGATATGGCAGAGACTTCAAAGATAATCGCAGAAATCTCTAAAATGGTATTTAACACAACGAACTAACTTATTACGCTCTCATAATGAATATCGAGGATTTTAGAAATTATTGTTTATCAATGAAAGGAGTGACTGAAAAGATACCGTTCGGAAGGTTTGCACCCCGATTTGATTCCTTACTGGTATTTTATGTTCTCGACCATATGTTCTGTATGATTGATATGGATGATTTCACATCTGTATCTGTCAGGTCAACTCCGGATGAGATTGAAGATATTCGTTTGAGACATACTTCTGTAGAGAGTCCCAAAAATAAGGCTCTGCGTTACTGGATTCAGTTGAATCTCAACGGTGACATTCCCGATCTTGAAATCCAAAGGTTGGTTATGAGGTCATATGAGATTATCAGAGATAAATACACACCAAGACGTCTCGTAAGAATACCTTAGAGGTATCGGATTAGAGATAAGTATTTATTTGGAATACTTATTTAACTACTTATTTAACAACTCGTTATAATATATATGAAATATCCGATAATTACAATTGTCACACTTATATCCTCCTGTCTGTATTCTGTGTTATGCCCTGCTCAGGATATTAAGGAAGTGCGTGTTGAAGAGAAGCATGAAATAGTTGACAGCACAATTTATAATTCAACTAATGGAACTCTGAAAGATAGGGATATTTCTCTTCCTATAATTCCGATTCCCAATTCTTTAAAGGATTTCAAGAATCTCTCGAAAGTGGAGGAAGAGCCTGGCCTGATGCAAAATTTATCATGGCATGATTCTTATAGCGTTGAGCCGGGTGTGATGATTATGCCGCTTTGGAGATCAGGTGCTTTCGTAGCTTCCGGGAATACTTTGGATTTGCATGGATTAATGAGGATTGAGAGCGGAAATATCGGTTTAACACAGAGTATAGGAAATCTATCAATGTATTTGGGTGCCGAGGCTAACAAGTATGGGTATTTTAATGGCCTCCATACACAATATGGTGTAACCGGATTAGTAGAATATCAGTTCAATCCCCGCTTGTCAGTCACGGCCTTCGGTTCTTATTATTTTGGTCGTCCCCCGCTGATGAGAAACGGCATGGCCATGCCTCCTTCCATGATCGGATATTATAATGTGTCTTCATTCGGAGGAACTTTCAATTATCAGTTAAGCGAAACCTTTGGAATGAGTGTTGGTGCGAAATACGACCAGCAGTTCGGCACAAATAGATACCATTTTTCTCCTATTGTAACTCCAACTGTTAAGATTGGGAAGGTAAAGATCGGCTTCCCCGTTGGTGAGATTCTGTATAACTATGTCAAATCGGAGATTGAGCGCAACCGATTCAGAGCAAAACCACCCGTGATTTCTCCGAAAGTAAAAGGGAATCCGGTAATAAATACCAGATCTTGAGGATTATAGATATTCATTGTTCAAAATATTGCAACTACTTGGGAAGCATATATATCGTATAATTTTAGCAACTGCTTAATCTTGAATACTCACTTATCACTACCGCTATTGATGCGATAAAAGAATCTTTTCTGCAAAGGTCTTGATTTGATCCCGTAACCATGCGGGTTCGAGAACTTCAATCGACTCCCCCATCCTCATTAATTCGTGCTGAAATTCATATTCAGGGCAGAGATGGTATTCGTATATTGTATAATCCTTGGTACTCTCCACTACCCTCTGTGTGTGATGAAGCGGAAGATTGTTAAGATAATTACATTGTGGCACGCTCACCTTCAAAAGCACCTGTTCTACAATATAATCGGAATCCAGATTCACTCCGACCACTTCCGAAAAATAAGTTGAAAGCTCAATCTCGGGGACAAATTCAAATCGGTCAGTAGTGAGCTCGGCCGACAATATCCGGTCTAGAGCCAACGGGACAATCGTGCCCGACTCCAGACGCGATACTATATACCATCGTTGCTTATTCTTCTTAAGAAATTGAGGCTCGACAATATGACGTCGGGTCTTGGCTGAAAACTGCGACCGATATACGAGTAAAATCTTCAACTGAAGCTGCAGAGCATCGAGCACCATAGGAATATACGAGATGCCTGCGGACTGTGGCTCGTCAACCACTCGCACCGCCAGTTCTTTATTATCCAACAATCGGTTGTCAACAGCAAGACGGCTGAACAGATTTGCCGTAAAAGAATTTTCCTCCAGCACTTCCGGATTCTCAATATAATATTCATTGCCCGAACGACGGTCGCAAACTATATCGACTCCAAAAATATCAGCTATAGCTTGTCTGTGACGATGAAACGTACGCTCCGGAATCTCTGATTCTCCATCGTAGTTGAGGGAGGAATTTCTGCTCCACAGTCGGTTGATTTCATCAATGGTGAGTCGTCCCGACCTACGAATAGTCTCCGTAAGTATGTCGGGATTGATGAAATCCTCCTTATGGATAGGATTTGTGCTGACTTGAAAAATAAAGCTGTGCATAGTTCCAAAAGTTTAATGTTTAATTCATTTCGCTTCGCGCAATTAAAAATCGCGTGTAAGCTGAAAGCGAATGTCAGCGAAGCTGGTTCGCGATGCTAGGCATTCAGACTTACCGCAATTCACTCACGTTCGGCATAGTAAATAAACATCCTCTGCGCTCACTCACTCGTTCATCTCCCTTTTGTTTGAAGCCACTGGGCTTCGAGCCTACGGGGATTTTTACGATACTCCAAACACGGAGGGAAAAGGTGGCGAAAAGCAAGTGTGGCAAATGAAAAAATACGGAAATAACATTCGAGGAAGCGCAGAGCGCATGTCGGCCATAGGCCGGTGCGCGAATAGTGCGACTCCCTCAATACCCGATTTGGAACAAATCGAGGAAGGCTGCCGGATTTTTCATGCAACCAAGCCGGAGGCGATCACTTGCCGTCGGCACCCCCCTCCGTAACTTTGTATCGCGGAAATCAACGGACGAGAAGATCAGGATAGTGCAAAAAGAAACGGTCTCCACGCATTACGCGCAAAGACCGTAATCATCAGTTTTCACCATTTACTCAAAATCTACATCATGAATAAAGTTTCCCGAGGAGCATGATTATGGGAGTGAAATATGCATATTGGTCGCTCTTATTCTCTCGTTGATAGATAATATTTTATACTTATTATTAAATTCATTAATTTTGCATCCGGAATAAAGAATTTAGGAATGGTAAAAAAAATTTCTTTGACTATTTCTCTCCTTTTCTCTTTGGGTGCGAATCGCCTGGAGGCACAAAATGAATTGATGCCTGACTCTATCGACACGAAGTCGCTGGAGGAAGTGGTGGTCACAGGCCAATCTGCCCGACAAAGGATATTGAATGGGAAATTGGGAAGCGAGAACCTTGAACTGAATAAACTTTCCCTCACTCCTCAATTATTCGGCGAGACGGATATTGTAAAGTCGATTACCCTTCTTCCGGGTGTACATGGTGAGGCCGACGGAGCCGGAGGATTTGAGGTCAGAGGAGGAAATGCCTACCAGAATCTTGTGACAATGGACGGTATGAAACTCTATAACCCTTCGCACATGATGGGGATATTCTCTACGTTTAACGACGACGCCATGAGCCGTGCCATTCTTCATAAGGGGCCTATTCCGGTGCAATTGGGCGGAGCTTCATCATCAGCGCTTGAGACCTACATGAAGTCGGGAAGTCTTGAGCGATATAGATTTTCAGGCACTGTGGGCATCCTCAATGCAAAGATAGCTGTCGAGGGTCCCGTTCTCAAAGATAAACTCTCTTTCGCTGTAGCGGCTCGTCGCTCGTATGTCGACTTATTTTTGAAACTTATTCCTCAGTATAAGCATACGGTAATGAACTTTCAGGACGTCAATGCAAAGATTCATTATAAGGTGAACCAAAACAATCTTATCGATGCTTCGTTCTTTTTCTCACGCGATAATCTTGCCATATCCAATCTTATGGCCATGAATTGGGGAAACCTTGCAGGGAGCTTCAACTGGAATTGCCGCACTGACAATGGATGGAATCTCACCACAACGGCCGCCCTCACTGATTATACCACCCTGATGGGGATGGACATAATGGCCTCCAGTCAGAAAATGACCCAATATATACGTTCTTTCTCACTTAACGAAAGGATGTATCATTCAATATCCGATCATCATACGATTGAGTTTGGAGTCAGAACGGAATTATTGAGGGTCAAATCGGGGGATATGTATGTCGATGCGGCACATTATCTTGACATTCGGAGCGGATGGAGTAATGCCACTTGGCTAAGTTATGACGGGGAGCTGACAAAGTGGCTTAGCGTTATTGTAGGAGGACGTCTTTCTCTTTTTTCATCATTGGCAGCAAGCCGTTTTCATGATTTCGTTGCGGTAAATGAGCCTATGCCTGAATATCGTAATAAAACTTATGTTCACTTTGAGCCTCGTGGCAGTCTGAAATTCAATATCGACGGCTGCAATAATGTAAAGATAGGAGCTTCGGTAGCCACTCAGGACATTCATGGAGTTCGCTCCACCTCCACTACTTTCCCCTTCGACCGATACGCCCTGGCATCCTCCGATGTGTCGCCCGAAATCACAACGCAATGTTCAGTCGGTTATGCCGGTATGACTTCCGATGGAGGATGGGACTGGAGTCTTGAGGGTTATTATAAGAAAATGAAAAACGTCTACGACTACAAAGACGGGATGAGCATGTTTTCGCGTGTAAATCTTGAAGATATAATTCTGGGCGGACGCGGGCGCAGTTATGGCTTGGAGGTGATGCTCCGTAAGAATGCGGGGCGCTTGAACGGATGGATTTCTTATACTCTTTCACACACTCAGACCAAGATTGAGGGTATAAACGGGGGAAGATGGTATAATGCTTCCAACGATCGTAGGCATGACATCGCCGTGGTGGGGATTTTCGACCTCAATTCAAAATGGAAGATTTCGGCTTCATGGACATTCTCTTCCGGCCGCCCCTTGACTGCCCCCGATGAGAAATATGAGATTGCCGGCACCACCTGCTATTATTACTCGGGACGAAACACATATAAGACTCCTCTCTCGCATCGGCTCGACCTTTCGGCCACCTACACTCGCGTCGGGCGAAAGGTGACTTCCGTATGGGCGTTTGGTGTGTATAATACCTATGCCCATCAAAGCCCATTCGTGATATATTTCGAGGACGACCCCTCGAAACCGTCAGGCACACGCGCCGTGCAGCAGTCGCTCTTCAGCATCCTTCCCTCCGTTTCCTACACTATAAAATTTTGAATATGAAATCTCTTAGAATCATTATATACCTCTCTTTCTGTGTCTTTGGAATTTTGGAGGCCTTAATCCTGACGGGTTGCGAGAAGGAACTTGATTTTGAATATCACGACGTGGAATCTCCACTTGTGATTGAGGCCACGCTTTCGCATGAAGGTTCAAATGTGCGTCTGACTCACACTACTCCTATGGACGAGCCGATGGATCTCACGCCTCTGACTGACGCTGAGGTAACAATCACCGACCTTACTTCCGGCTCTTCACGCCTCCTTCCGCTGAAAGAGGATGGCTCTTTCGGCGACGATAGGCCGGGCGAGGCAGAGCATGAATATCGCGTAGAGGTTACGGCCGGGGGCAATAGTTTCACGTCGTCTTGTGTCATGAAGGGGGCAACTGAAATAGTTGACATGATGTTCCAATGGATAAAGATGCCTTACGACTATGTGGCCGTGCTGCAGGTGTCGTTTAAGGAAATTCCCGGCGATGATGACAATTGTTTCTGGATTCGGCTTCTCCGTAATGGGAAACCGTATAAATGGAGCGTTGTCGACCGACGGATTGCCTCAGCAGGCGTCATAAATTTCGTGACAATGACCACACGCCGAGATATAGAGGAAGAGGATGAGAAAGATCTTCTCCTTGACGGCGATGAGGTCACTGCCCTTGTTATCCCTATAAGCCGCGAGATGGTTGACTATCTCACAGCTCTTGAGCAAGACAGCAACGGCCCGGCAATGTGGCAGGGTAACTTCTGCCTCGGCTATTTCCTCGCCTCCCCCATAGCCTCAAAAACAATAATTTTCCATCCCGACGAACTGACCGAATATAAATGAAAGGTTATTGGAAATATGCTCTTCTCACTTTTGTGATTTTCGCGGTTTCTTGGGGAGTAATAATTGCCGATTTAGGGGCTGGGATTGGTGAAGGTTTACGGGAAAAGGCAAATGGAGATTAAGAGAGAGGAGCGTCGGTTGAAATGAGATCTCTCCCTTTGAACAGTAAAAAGTTTTAATCACTTCTTACTTCCTACACTTGAAAAGGAAATTTCCACCTTTACTTTCCATCCTGTGAAGTCCTTTTTATCATGGGATGGTTGGTCTGTGCTGAAAGGACTGACAGAACGGAGTGCGGAGACCGCTGACATCTGATGCTCCATAAGAGAGGTGACCTCCTTACTCGGCTTAGCGACATCCTCCAAGTTGTCGGTTTCCTCCATCACTTTCTTATTCACTTTGATCATTGCCATTGCAAGATTCATCTACTCCTCGGGAGTGACGTATTCACGACCGAAGACTGAATCAGCCTCGCTGAATGCCTTTATTTCGATTGTCTCAGGATTCTCCTCTTTGCTTCCTTATAACAGCTTTGAATGTAGCCATTTAACAATCGATTTTAAGTATAATTTTTGGTGTAATTATTGGTGTAAGTGGGGGTCTCGATTTTTGTAAGTCCCGTGTAAGTTTTTCTCGGTTATTCTACTCGCAGAATGATTCAGAATGTACGAACCGACCAAAAATAACTTAGGCTGTAATACCAGTATTTCAAGATATTACAGCCTAATATTAGGGAGTTATAAAATTTTCTCTTATTCCTCGATGGCAACCTGCGCCACCGTCGTCAATGTCTTATGTTCAATGAGTTGCGAAGACACTCTAAACATATTCTAAACATTTTTTCGACTTAATGAGGATTTTTTCCACAAATATGGCTTTTAGTCCTCAATGGCAGCTTGCGCCACTGTCATTCCAATTTGAGTATTAGAGCATAACGATATTGCTCTAAAAATATTCTAAACATAGAAGACTGAGTTTTATGAGAAAGTCTGTGTCGATACGTTCTATTATTTCGACTTATTGACTTTATTATTCTACATGACTCATATATATTACAAGGTGTTAAGTAAATTTTGAGCCCATTCTGGAATTTCGTTTTCATACTGCTTTATCAGTTGACCTGATGAAAGACGGAAAAGGGCCTTGGCTTCTGCATTGTCAACCGAGTTGTCATA
>JAAVFV010000057.1 GCA_014800525.1 Bacteroidales bacterium
ATAGCATATAAAGAGGGAGGCTATGAGGATCTGTTCGATTCTGCGGAGAGTGTGAATGTCGTGGGAGAGGATATGGTGCTCTACAGCCAGTCGTTGGCTGCCCTTCGTGAGGTTCAGGCTGGTCTCGACTTCCGATATGAGGAAGGCAGAGAGGAGGGTATTAGATTAGGTATGGAGAAAGGAATGGAGAAGGGCATGGAGAAGGGGATGGAGAAAGGAATGGAAGAAGGCATTGAAAAAGTTGCCCGTAAAATGAAGATGGCCGGAATGGATCTGGATTCCATCTCGGAAATCACGGGTCTTTCACCTGAAAGAATAATAGATTTATAGGATTTATAGAATACCGGTAAGGGGGTGACTTCAGATAGTCGATGAATAATTCAGTAAAAGGATATGCATGCGGAATTGTGGCAGCGATGACCTACGGCCTCAATCCCCTTTTCGCACTTCCGGTATATGCACATGGCATGAATCCGGATAGTGTACTCTTCTTTCGATATCTATGGGCGATTCCGATTGTAGGAATGATGGCGATTTTGCGAGGTTATTCCCTGAGGATCGAGAAGAGAGATATCGTGCCGCTTGGCCTAATGGGAATCATCACCGGTCTTTCCTCACTTACTCTCTTCGAAAGCTATAATTATATGAATGCCGGGATAGCATCGACCATACTCTTCGTATATCCGGTGCTTGTAGCATTATTTATGGGCCTTTTCTATGGTGAACGTCTTTCAGCACTGACGATAGGCTGTATGGTGGTGGCCTTAGGGGGTATTGTACTTTTAGCCAAGGCACCACAAGGGGCTACAATATCACTTCTGGGGGTTGGTTTGTCTTTTCTTTCCGGACTGACCTATGCAATATATATAGTGGCGGCCAACAAAGAAAGATTCAAGCGTATGCCGACACTTAAGATGTTGTTCTATGTCCTGATATTCGGTACGCTGGTGTTTGTGGCTCGCCTATTAGGGCCTTCTACATTTACTCCTCCGACCGGAGCTTTAGATTGGGGGTGTGTGATTGCCTTGGCAATTATGCCCACCGCCATATCCTTTGGGTGTACCACCATGGCTATCCATTACATAGGTTCCACCCCTACAGCAATCCTGGGTGCACTTGAACCTCTGACAGCTGTAGTGGTGTCGATAACAGTGTTTGGAGAGACCGTTACAGAGCGGGAATGGCTCGGTATGGTGATGATTATAGTAGCCGTAACCTTTGTAGCAGCAGGGCCCCAGGCGGCCAGAATCTTACTGCGGATCCGGAAGATGTTTCCCAGAATCAGAAAATAATATACCTGAAGACAACATTTCCCGGCTTTAGCGACTGAGATGCGTTGGGATATAGATCTTTTCAGTCACTCCACCTGAGATGCGGATATAGAGACCGGGAAGAGTGGGTGAATGAGGAATTTCGACTCCATGGAGATCCATCCATCTGGTTTCCTTATTCTCCTCATCGGATTCAGTTTCCACAATATCAGTAGGAATAGGTTGACCAATTCCTTTAATCACATTGAAATCCTTCCATGTGGGGGCTGATCTATAGGCCTCTACTGAGGGAATGACCACTGACAAAGGAGTAGATGTCAAAGTATTGGAATCGAAGGCTTGTTCGGGAGCTGAAGGAGGAACAGCGGCACGACATATCACCTCCTGAAGATTTCGGCCAGAGAAAGTGAAAGCCTCCTTACCTATACTCTTCACTGATGCGGGAATATCAATTGCTGCCATGCCATCCGAGCCCTTAGAGATCTGGTCGGAAAAAGCTCGCTCACCAATGGTGGTCACCCCTTCTGAAATTTTAAGAAACTGGATATTATTCGACCAGAATGCCCCAACACCGATTGTGCGGACGGAGGCCGGCAGAATCACTTTCTCCAGACAATTACCGCAGAACGCACCATCCATAATAGTTTCAATTCCGGGATTCCCTAAATTAAGCGTGGAGAGCAGGTCATTATTCGAAAAAGCATCTTCCCCTACCACAGTCTTCCCATTACCTCCCAGAAGAGTAACGCTCTCCATGGACTCGCAACACCAGAAAGCCCTTTCGCCGATTTCCTTGACACACCCCGGCAGAGTTACAGATGTAAGGCCGGTCTGCGCAAACGCCGATTTACCGATGGACTCAAGCTTTTTCGATCCGCTTTCAAATATAACCCGCTTAAGAGCAGAGGAATGATAGAAAGCCTCCTGACGAATAATCTGAAGAGAAGCCGGAAAGGTGACTTCCTTCAAACCGGAATTACTGAAAGCACGGTATCCGACGATTGTCAGTTTGCTTCCCAAAGAAACTGAGGTGAGGTTATGACACCCGAGAAATGCATTGCTTCCGATAGTTTCGGTGTAATCAGAGAGTGTGACAGAGGTGAGGTATTCATCATAATAGAATGAATCAGCTCCAATGGAAGTTACCTTGATTGTACCCCAGTCGGTAAGAAGAGTGCTGGGAACCACCAACTTCCATTTCTTGGTGGCTTCAGTGACACGACCCTTCACCTGCGCCACTTTCGTATCTGTATTTATCGAGAATTTAATGTCATCGATAACTATGTTTTTATTAGCAGCCGCAAGAGGAAGGCACATGGAAAGGATGAAGGAGAATAAGGATAGGCGTAGAATAGTCAATGGTCTGAGCATTATAGAAATGAATTTTAAACACTTTATTTTTGCAAAGTTAATAAATTAAATCCGGTATGGAGCCAAAAAATAGACCAATAGACGGATTTCCAAGATGAGACTTTTACATAGATGATTCCGGTGGGGAATTTTAATAAAAATGGAAACAGGAGTAGAGTGGGGTATTAATTTCGGGGTCAAAAAGAATATGGAGAAAAATATTACGACGTCCAATAGCCAAGAGGCCGCTATACGTGCGGAGGCAACGCCGACAAACATGAAGTTACTGCAGCGTGCGCGTGCGTGTTGGGAGGCTATGGGAGCGTTCAGACAGGAACGTGAACGATGTAAACGATTCACATATGGTGACCAATGGGGCGATCCTGTACTGACCCCGGAAGGAACTATCCGCGAAGAAGACCTTATCCGACGCCAGGGGAATATGCCGTTAAAGAATAATCTGATACGGCGATTGGTGAGAAATGTATTGGGTGTGTTCCGTAATCAATGGGAAATTCCAACATGTGAACCACGCGATGCTGCCGAACGTCCTCAAGCCGAAGCTATGCAGCAGCTTCTCAATTATAATATCGACCTGAACCGGATGGAGGAACTCTATGCCCGGACTATGGAGGAATTTCTCATCAGCGGAATGGCCGTACACCGAAAATGGTATGGCACCCGAATGGGGCGGTCAGACTGCTGGACTGATTTCGTATCTCCGGATAGCTTCTTTATGAATTGTCTGAGTGGTGACTTCCGCAATTGGGACGCGGATTTAGTGGGGCAATTACATGACATGTCGTTCGCCTCGGTATGTGCCTCATTTGCGCGTACGCCCGCGGATTACACCTTTCTTAGACAACTTCATATCTCAGGAGCATTAGGGGAAACGTATACGGCGCGCAATTCAATAAATGAATTCTTAGTTCCTATGTCTCCGGGGCTATGCAGAGTGATTGAAATATGGGAGCGTCAGCATATTCCGCGACTGATCTGTCATGATCCATTGGCGGGAGAATGCTGGAAAGCGGAGCCGGAAGAAGCGGAGAAAATTGAAGCCATCAATCGCCGGCGCCGCAAGGAGCACCCCGAGGGGAATGCATTTGAGATCACCACCACCTGGACCATGGAGGAGGAATGGCAATATCGGTTTCTGACTCCACGAGGTATCGAACTCTCCTCCGGGAAAAGTCCATATAGACACGGCCGACATCCTTATGTGATGAAAGCCTATCCCTATATAGATGGGGAAATACATAGCTTCGTGAGCGATATAATCGACCAGCAGAAATATACAAATCGTCTTATTTCGATGTACGACTGGTTACTGCGTTCGAGCGCAAAAGGAGTGCTGATGATTCCTGAGGGAAGTCTACCGGAAGGAATCGGACCGGGAGACATGGCCGAGGAATGGTCGAAATTCAATGGTGTGATCCTCTATCGTCATAAGCCCGGAACTCCGGTTCCTCAGCAGGTGACCGGTACGGCTGACTCAAGCGGAATCGCCGAACTACTCAATATCCAGATGAAGATGATGGAAGATGTATCGGGAGTGAATGGAGCTTTGCAGGGAAAACTCGCGAATGCCTCTATGAGCGGTACACTCTATGACCAGCAGACCCGCAATGCTATTACCGCGCTCACAGATCTTCTGAAAAGCTATCGGGACTTCGTGATTGATGCCACTACGATTGATGCCTCCAATCTCCGGCAATTCTATACACCGGAACGTATACAGGGGATAATTGGCGGAAACGGAGGATTACTCCACGATCAGCCTGGATTTTTCGATACATCTTGGGATTTCCGATTCTCATAGTCGTTTCAGGCCCCGACCATGATGAGACTCAGAGGATAATTAGGCTGGGACAGGCAATGAATAATATGTTATTTAGTATTATTAAGAGATTCCAACATTGGAATCTCTTTTTTATTCATTACATATTCATTATATTTGTAAAGAACATTGTAAATAATAATTGTTTATAATATAAAGTGTATATGACCCTACCGGCTTAACCTCCGGTAAACCATGAAATTAAGACTCCATCCAATAAAAAATGTTAATGCAGGGTCGCATCTCAGGGAGCAGATATCGCCTTGCAGACGAAGGAGCATAGCGGGCTATGTGACTGAGTCAAAAGGCGATAGATGCCCCTGAGATGCGAGGAATGAAGTAATTTAAAAACTTTAATTTTAATCAATTTAAATATAATGACTCTTACCAATGGAATAAAGTTACCCGCGACCGGCCTCTTTTTGGCTAAAATCCCGAATCTCTTCGGTCACAGCTCAAAGGCTGCTCCCTCAGAGATTCAAGATTTTAGCTCAAAAATCGACCGCCCTGCATTTAACATTTTTTATTGGATGGAGTCTGAGAACCTATAACTTATCATTAGATGAATAAATTATACCTGCTACCCCTTCTTGCAATCGGCTTGACCGCCACAGCTCAGCGTCATACCGATCTGCTCAAAGACTGGGAATTCTCGAAAGACTCCCTGAAATGGGAAAATGTGAAAGTGCCGCACGATTGGGCTATCTATGGGCCTTTTGATCGAAGCTACGATCTTCAGAAAGTGGCTGTGGAGCAGAATGGTGAAAAAGAAGAAACCTGGAAAACCGGTCGCACCGGAGGTCTCCCTTATGTAGGGAAAGGATGGTATCGCACGACGGTTCAGATTCCGGATACCACTGACCGCTCGCTCAGTCTTCTTTTTGACGGCGCCATGAGCCATGCACGTGTGAAGGTAAACGGCCGCGAAGTGGGCTACTGGCCTTACGGTTACAATAGCTTTGTGGTAGGACTCGATGGAGTGGCACGCCCCGGAGAGAATGTGATTGAAGTGAGCCTGGAGAATAAAGAACGTAGTTCCCGTTGGTATCCGGGTGCAGGTCTTTACCGCAATGTACGTCTGATCGATACACGAAAGGTACACATTCCCGTATGGGGTACTTATGTTACAACTCCTAATGTAACGCCGGAACAGGCATCCGTCCATCTTCAGACCAAGGTAGAGGGAGCTGCTAAAGGAGATATAGTGACTTTAAAGACCGTGATCCTTAACCCGCAGGGCAAGGAAGTGGCAGAAGATATTCACTCCTGGAAGATGTATCCCGGAGTAGACCTAAAACAGAATTTCATTCTCAAGACCCCCGAACTCTGGACTCCCGAGACTCCCGCCCTCTACACAGCCCGCACCAGCATTATGGCAGACGGGAATGAGATCGACTCCTATACCACACGCTTCGGCATCCGCAGCGTGGAGGTGCGTCCCGGAGAAGGTTTCTTCCTTAATGGACAGAAACGCAAATTCGAGGGTGTCTGTCTACACCATGATCTCGGTCCGCTCGGAGCAGCTGTGAATAAATCGGCTATCGCTCACCAGATAGAGATGCTCAAGGATATGGGCGCAGATGCTATTCGCACCTCACACAATATGCCCGCACCGGAACTTGTGGAACTCTGCGACTCATTGGGAATGATGGTGATGGTGGAGCCATTCGACGACTGGGGATTCCGCCCGAAGAGTGCCAATGGTTACGGCACACTCTTCAATGAATGGGCGGAACGCGATGTTGTCAATATGGTCCATGCATTCCGTAACGCACCCTCTGTAGTGATGTGGTCAATCGGTAATGAGGTTCCCAGCCAGTGGGGCCCGGATGGCATAGCCGAACTTAAGATGCTTCAGGATATCGTGCACCGCGAGGATCCGACACGTGCCGTGACATGCGGAATGGATCAGTTTGATGCAGTGGTCAATAACGGATTCGCAGCGGCTCTGGATGTGCCCGGATTCAACTATAAGGTGAATCGCTATAAAGAAGCAATCGATAAGCTTCCGCAAAATTTCCTTTTAGGAACCGAAACAGCATCCACTGTCTCCTCTCGAGGACAATACTTCTTCCCGGTAACTAAAGGTTATGACATCACCCATCCCGGAAATCAGAGCAATAGCTATGATGTGGAATACTGCTTCTGGAGCAATATCCCCGATGATGACTTTGCTGTGGATGATGATCTCGACTGGAATATGGGACAGTTCGTGTGGACCGGTTTTGATTATCTTGGCGAACCGAGTCCTTACGATACTGATGCATGGCCCTCGCATTCAAGCTATTTCGGTATCATTGATCTTGCATCAATTCCGAAAGACCGCTACTGGCTTTATCGCTCGAAATGGAATAAGGAAGACCATACCATCCACATCCTTCCTCACTGGAACTGGGAAGGGCGCGAGGGAGAGGTGACACCGGTATTTGTATATACGGATGCTCCCAAAGCTGAACTCTTCATCAACGGTAAGAGTCAGGGTATGCGCGAAAAGAACGATTCGACCAATATGAACCGTTATCGATTGATGTGGAACGAGACACGTTATGAACCCGGAGTGGTGGAGGTTGTGGCCTACAATGCAGATGGATCAGAGATGGGACGAAAGAGCATCCGCACGGCCGGAAAGGCTGATCATCTTGTGCTCACTCCTTCGCGTTCCACACTCTCTGCCGACGGAGAGGATTTGAGCTATATCACAGTGCAGGTGGCTGATAAGGAGGGTAATATCATCCCGACTGATACACGTGCCGTGAAATTCTCTGTGAAGGGAGCCGGAAAATTCCGCGCTACAGCCAATGGAGACCCCACAAGCCTGCGTCTTTTCCATAAGCCTGAGATGGATCTCTTCGCAGGGGCGGCAACGGCAATTGTTCAGGCTGGCGAGCAACCGGGAACAGTGGTGTTTGAGGCAAAGGCTCCCGGTGTGAAACCCGCAAAGCTGATACTTGATGTGAAATAAAATTGTGCGAACTAATATAATATCATAAGAACTCATGGAAACAATGAAGGAACAAATCAATAAGATATTTAAGGAGCGTTTCGGAAAGAATGGTACGCTCTATGCATCTGCCGGACGAATCAACCTTATCGGAGAGCATACCGATTATAACGATGGTTTCGTATTCCCGGGGGCTATCGACAAGGTGATAATGGCCGAGTTGGCTGAGAATGGCACAGACAAGGTGCGCGTCTTCTCAATCGATATAGATGAATATGCAGAGTTCGGTCTTCGGGAGGAGGATGCTCCCACTCAGGGCTGGGCACGCTACATCTTCGGTATCTGCCGTGAGATTCAGAAGCGTGGTGGCACAGTGAAGGGTTTCGATGCCGTATTCGCCGGGAATGTCCCCTTAGGCGCAGGCCTTTCAAGCTCGGCAGCGCTTGAGAGCTGTTTTGCCTTTGCGCTCAACGATATGTTTAACAACAATGCCATCGATAAATTCGAACTCGCACGTATCGGGCAGAGCACCGAGCATAATTATTGCGGAGTGAATTGTGGCATCATGGATCAGTTTGCTTCCGTTTTCGGGCGTAAAGACCATCTGATGCGTCTCGACTGTCGTTCGATGGAATATGAATACTTCCCCTTCGATCCTAAGGGTTATAAACTTGTGCTTGTGGATTCAAGGGTGAAACATGAGCTTAAGGATTCTCCCTACAATCGTCGGCGTGAATCGTGCGAGCGTGTGGCTAAGGAACTTGGTGTGAAGAGTCTGCGCGATGCCGATATGGCGATGCTCGATGCTGCAAAAGATCGGATTTCTGAGGAGGATTATAAGCGCGCACGCTATGTGATCGGGGAGAAACAGCGGGTGCTCGATGTCTGCGATGCTCTCAATGCAGGAGACTATAAGAAAGTGGGTGAGAAGATGTATGAGACTCATGAGGGCCTCTCGAAAGATTATGAGGTGAGCTGTGAGGAACTCGATTTCCTTAACGATGTGGCTAAGGAGATGGGAGTGACCGGCTCGCGTATCATGGGTGGTGGATTCGGAGGATGCACCATCAATCTTGTGAGTGATGATCTCCATGACCGATTCATCACAGAGGCAGTGGTCCGTTTCAAGGAGAAATATGGCCATGAACCCCAGATCTATGATGTGATCATCAGTGATGGAGCCCGCAAGGTGGAAGAATAATCCTTCAATAAGCTAAAATTTATCACTCCTTCCCTATCTATCAATTAGGATTATGGGGAAGGAGTCTTACTAATATAACTCTATGGAAATTACTAAGCGAACTGCCGCTTCTCCTGCGGGAGACATTACACTTTACAGACTGGTAAATGATAACGGTGCATGGGTGGAACTCTCTTCCTTGGGAGCTGGAATTGTAGAGGTGGGAGTGCCCGACCGCGAAGGAAAAATCGAGAATGTAGCTCTCAGCTATGCTGATCCGGCGGACTATTTAGCCGATGGCCCATGTCTAGGGAAGATTCCGGGACGATATGCCAACCGTATCGCACGCGGTTATCTCGAAATAGATGGGAATGAATATCAGCTGGCAATCAATAATGGGCCTAACCATCTTCACGGAGGCCCCGATGGTTTTCAGAATAAGATATGGGAGAGTAAGGAGTTGGAGGATGGCGTGGAATTCACATATGTATCGCAGGATGGAGAGGAAAACTATCCAGGAATACTGACTGTGACTGCCACTTACCGATGGAATGATAAAAATGAGCTGGCCCTTAAGCTTCATGCCGAGACCACGGCTCCGACTGTGGTGAATCTCACCAATCATGCCTATTGGAATCTGGATGGAGCTGATGCCGGCACCGCACTGGATCATGAGATGAAGATTCGTGCCTCAAAATGGTTGCCTACCGATCATACGCAGATTCCGACCGGTACGCTGGCGGGTGTGGGGGGATCGCCTATGGATTTCCGTATGTTCAAACGTATCAGAGAGGATATATTCCGACCGACCCGTCCGTTACAGATCGGGAAAGGTTACGACCATTGCTGGGCACTCGACAGCTGGGCACCTGGAAAGTTACTGACCGATGCAGTGGAATTGCGCAGTGACAAGAGCGGACGAGTGATGAGGATGTCAACCGACCAGCCCGGCGTGCAGGTCTACAGCGGCAATTGGCTATCGGGTTCAGCCAAGAATAAATCCGGAGGTAATTATGCCGACTATGACGGAATTGCGATTGAAGCTCAGGGCTTCCCGGATGCTCCCAACAAACCGGAATTCCCGACTCAGAGACTGAATCCGGGAGAAAGCTATGATCGCACCATCATCTTCTCCTTCGATACATTCTAAAGTATTATTGGATAATAAAATCCGGGCTGCCATCGAGAATTTATGACGATGATAGCCCGGATTTTTCTAATACTTTCTAATGAAGTTCAGACAACTTCAATACGTGGAGGTCTTATTTGGGACGATAATGAGGATGGTGAGCGAGGAGCTCGGAGCGGAGACGCGATCGGTCGAGATGGACATAAATCTCCGTAGTGGCAATTGATTCATGTCCTAACATTTCCTGAATCGCCCTCAGATTGGCACCCCCTTCAAGAAGATGGGTGGCAAAAGAATGACGGAGAGTGTGGGGGGAAACGGTCTTTGTGATACCGGCGGCAGCCGCTAAATCGCGCACCACATAGAACACCATCACCCGCGACATAGCTGCTCCGCGACGGTTGAGAAAGAGAATATCCTCATTCCCCGGTTTAATGGGGCCTTGAATACGTTGCTCAAGATAGAGCGGAATCAGTTCAAGAGATCTTGGAGAGAGAGGGACGAGCCGCTGCTTACGGCCCTTGCCTTCAATACGCATATATCCTTCCTCCAGATATAATCGTGAAAGACGCAGCCCTGTGAGCTCACTTACACGAAGCCCGCTACCATATAGAGTCTCTATGATGGTTTCGTTGCGTAGAGCTTCGGCCTTATCGGGAGGAATAGCGGCAATCATAGAATCGATCTCCTCAACGGATAATACATCCGGAAGTGAGCGTCCGAGATAAGGAAATTCAATTAGTGCCGTGGGATCGGAGGATATATACCCCTCCATTCTCATAAAACGGAAAAAAGCACGAATACCAGAAATGAGACGTGCCTGAGAGCGTGCCTGCAGTCCGAGATCATGCAGAAGGGCGAGCATCCTATGCAGATCATCCTCATGAAATTCATTCAATGCAATCCCTTCCTGACGGGCAAAATCAATGAGATGGGTCGTATCGACGGTATAATTATACAAAGTATGTGGCGAAAGACCCCGTTCAAGACCGAGATATGCCTGAAAATCGCGAAGCAGATTTTCAGGCTCTTTCATAGGTCGGAGCTCAGTTTTATTCCTTGTATCAGACATACGCACTATATCTAACCTTCATCACTTCCGGAATATGGGAGATCAAAATCCGGTGCTCACCGTAAAACATCACCCCCTCCGGGAGCGCATCGAACAGTAGGTCGCGAATCTCTCTACCTGCATTCTCCAGCAGTAAGGTGTGTCCGGCAACCTGCACTGACTTTTTCAAGAGGCATGGCTCTACATTAGAAGCATCAGCATATACAAGGTCGGAATATGGAATATCGGAATTCTCAAAAGAAATCTTACATCGTGAATCAGCTTTGCGGAGCGCTAACTGAAGCAACCGGATAAAATTCTCTGGAGCTTCCGGGAGAAAAATCACGGCAGAGCGGGAAAGCGTGATATCAGCCAGACGCATCAACCGGCGTGCCCTCCGGCGCTGAAGGGCCGAGCATCCTGAATGGTGTCCTTCCGCCTCAATATCTCTGTCAGCATAGTAAGCATAATCGGGACGCGGCCTCACCGCATACCGTAGTAGCCGGTATGCGGCGGGAGAATGGACTCCAAATCCGCGCGTATGTCGCCAACGTCGATAGCTGAACATATCTATTTTGCAACCTTGTCGGTATTGGTCTCTTTACGACGCATAGAGAGGCAGCACCAGACCAAAGCACCGGCGCATCCCAGATATATGAGCACTACGCAGACGATTCCGATGGTGTTGGTGACATGAAGACTCTTAGGATCAAAAGAGAATTCGATGGTATGATTGCCGGCCGGAACTTTCAGAGCACGGAGCACATAATCCACCCGACCGATCTCAGCCGTCTGTCCGTCAATGGTTGCATTCCAGCCCCATGGGAAGAAAATCTCGCTGAATACCGCTACACCTCCACGCGCTGTGGAAGCATGATAAGTGAGACGATTAGGTGCATAGGTGGTCTCATAAATGGTATCGCCGGGAGCCGGGGATGAAGGTTCACCGAGGAGACTGCGGAATGATGCATCGGCTACTGCAGTGGTGGCCGGATTGATATCATCAAGTGCAGCCATCTCAGCATCGGCATTGGCCACATAATCAATCTTAGAAATCCACCAGGCATTTCCCAGAGCGTAGGGATTAACGGAATAGCCAATACTATCGCCGGTGATGATATACTTAGCGTTAAGCATATTGATCACAGCAGGATTCCCCTTGGTGATCTGTTTTTGAAGAAGATCGTTATAGCGTGTGAGCTTGGCGGCATGGTATCCTCCTATAGTCTTATGAAAATAGGAAGAGCGGGCTTCTCCCATTCCCGGAATATCGAGCACGCGATAATTGATAGCCGTATCTCGGAGAATAGCCTCATCAATGGGTGTTTTCTGGAGCGCCTCCTCATTATCCACGCGATCTGTGAAGCTCTCAGAGCTTACATAGCGCTTATTGATTGAGAAAAGGTCGATCAGAACCACTGTGGCCAGCATGATGACAAACATATTCTTGCTCTTTACGGCTCCCTTGAAATAGAGAATGAATACCAATGCACCCAGGATGATGAACATCAGGGAACGGGCACAATCGGCAGCCACCAATGAGAGGCGACTCTCACGGATACCATTGATTACACCATAATAGGCAGGATTGGAGAAAACACCATTCTGTGCGAGATATTCGGTCTCCTGAGCGCTGAAAGGATCACCGAATACAGAAGGAGAAATCCAGCCTACAAGACAGATCAAGGCCGCACCTCCACCGACAAGATAGACCACGTATCTATAGCGATCCATGAAATCGGGAGTATCCAGAATCTTTCTGATACATAGGGCGGCAAGGAGAGGAATCACGAACTCCACAACCACAAGGAAGCTTGAGACAGCGCGGAACTTATTATATCCCGGGAAATTATCAATGAAGAAATCTGTAAGTGCATTGAAATTATGTCCCCAGGAGAGCATAAGGGCGAGTACGGCTACAGCGAAAAGCGCCCATTTCATCGGACTCTGTACCACGAACAAAGCGATAATGGCGAGAAGCAGAACTACAATGCCGGCATATACCGGGCCATTGGTCATGGGTTGGTCGCCAAAATATTGCGGAAACTGTCCGACCATAGCCAATTCCTGGGGAGATAGACCGAGTTGGTCGGCTTTATCAGTATCGGCAGCGGAGAGCACTCGAGTCTGCCCCTGGATGGGTTTGATTGTGGCTCCACCTTTTACATTGGGTACAAGGAAAGTGAGCGATTCGTCTATACCATAGCTCCAAGCTGTGATGGCATTACGGTCCATCCCCCCTGTATCTGCTGATCCGGAAACTGAAAGGTCAGTTGCGCGGCCACGGACAGTCTCTTTAGAATATTCGTAGGTATTATAGAGGCTTGCTGAATTTGCACCTACTGCCAGCGCACCGGCAATGATGGCGCAGCATGTAGCGATTGCCCAACTGCCTGTCTTATGATTTCTTATTGCCACATAGAGCCACGCCAGAATCATGGCAACCACCACGAAGAGGAAATAATAGCTCATCTGCGGATGGTTGGCATTGAGCTGTAGGGCTCCGAAAAGGGCAGCCAGGGATGTTCCGCTTAGATATTTCCCACGATAGCAAAGAGCAAGGCCTCCGATTGTGGGAGGAATATAGGCGAGAGTAACGAATTTCCAGATGTGTCCGGCTCCGATAATGATTATGAAATATGAAGAGAAACCCCATGCCAGAGCTGCAAACAGGGAAGTTGACCATCGGAATTTCATGCAGAGACACATGATGAAGAAACCGAGCATCATTGAGAAGAGGAGGCCTGCGGGATCCGGGAGCCAAAGAGAGAATGCTTTCCCGATCCAGGCCAGAGCGTTGGTTGCCGGATATGATGGGGCAATCTGGAAATTGGGCATACCACCGAATAGAGAGTCGGTCCAGCGGGTGGTTTCGCCGGTCGCTTCCCGGAAAGCGGCTCCTTCCTGACCGTTTGCCAGTCCCTGCATTATATCATGCTGCTGGAGCACTCTCCCTTCCAAGGCATCAGGATAGAAGAAACACACTGCAGTGACAGCCAGGAAAATAGCGGCGAGCAGTGTGTAGAGGGTTGATTTTTGTTTCATGAGGTATAGAATTTGAGAGGATCATATCAGGCTTAAAGATGAAATAATCCACAGCATAAGATGGGCATCTTTTAATGTCGCCGATATAAACTAAAAAGCGGGCAGGCTTTACGGGCCTGCCCGAGTGATATCTCAGAGGTCTTGATGAGAATTACTCAACAGGACGATTCTTCGGTTTGCGACCACGTTTTGTGGTCTGCTTAGTAGTTGCAAGTGTGAGCTGACGGTCGAAGCTGTTGTCGAGAGAGATGAGAGTCTCAGTGCGGCTTACACCCTTGATCTGCTGGATACGATTGTTAAGAAGTTCCATCAGATGCTGGTTGTTACGGGCATACAGCTTGATAAGAAGAGAGTAGGGGCCTGTGGTATAGTGGCACTCAACAACCTCGGGGATAGCCTTCAGCTCTTCCACAACTTCACGGTAAAGAGGACCGCTTGCAAGGTTGATACCGATATATGTGCAGGTATTGAAACCAAGCTTACGGGGATCCATGTAATAACCCGAACCGATAATTACCTTATTTTCAATAAGGCGCTGGATACGCTGATGGATGGCAGCACGAGATACGCCACATTCAACAGCTACATCTTTAGAAGGGATACGTGCGTTACGGAGAACGATGTTAAGGATCTGCTTGTCAAGATTATCCACTTTATCGGAACGCTCGATTTTTTCAGGCATCTGAACCTGTTCTGTGATTTCCATATGTAGGATTCTATTTCTATAATTATTAAAAGTAGTTATTCAGAATAAATTATTAAATGGAGCTGATAGGAATATGAATAATAAAAATGATATCCGGTCATATTAAGCTTATATACGTTTCTTTATATGATACGATACGTCTACGGTTTAAAGCTTTTTATGCTCAAATATTATTTCATATGGTGGGTTCATTAATTTCTAACAGCTATTAATGAATTTTGATACAAAATTATACAATCTATTCCGGATATACAATAGAGTTAAAATTATTTTATACCTAAAATTAATAAAAATTTTAATTTTAAGGCGTTATAATACCCAGTTTAATGCAAAAAGCAAAGGGTACGGTGAAATGGTATGTTATCCGGATGAATGATGAATCATGAAATTAACTATCAATCTAATTCCGTCCTCTTCTTATTAAAGATGAATAAATTAAATTGTGAGATATTCATGCGGGGGTATTGGATTTGTATTTCTGACGGCATTCCCTCCTATTTCGGGGCACGCGAGCGCGCGAATATGGAGGTAATGGTGGCCGCCATTAGCCCAATAAGGAATATTGGAATCAGTGTGATGAAAATATCGGGCCATTCCAGCCTTACGGGATATGCCTGGATGAGAAGATCACTTGGATTCCCCTGTAGGCGGATAAGTCCGAAATTCTCCTGTAACAGACATAATAGGATGCCTATTACCAGTCCGGCAATTCCTCCGATGAAAGTG
This sequence comes from Bacteroidales bacterium, assembly GCA_014800525.1. Lineage (GTDB taxonomy): Bacteria > Bacteroidota > Bacteroidia > Bacteroidales > Muribaculaceae > Lepagella. The sequence continues at coordinate 15,240 of JAAVFV010000057.1, forward strand.
ACGGCCATACTTTCCCACCAGAAGATCTTCCCGATATTTCTTCGGGTCATGCCCAGAGCCCGCAATGTGGATATGGAGCCTTGTTTTTCAAGCACAAGCATCGAAAGAGAGGAAATAATATTAAAGGATGCTATCAGAAGGATGAAGAAAAGAATCAGGAAAGTGATCCATTTCTCAATGGAAATCATCCGGAAATTGGTCTCCTGTTGTTGAAGCCTATCCTTTACCACATAATTCTTCCCCAGGGAGTTGCGGATTATTTGGATTGTGGATTGCGAATTGGCGGATGGCTTGAGAGAAATCTCAAGAGCGGAAGATTCCCAATCATATTGTAAAAGGTCGCGGGCCAGATTCAGATCAGTGATGATGCGATCATCGTCAAAATCTGATTGATTTGTCTGATACACTGCCATTACGCGTACTGAATCCGTAAGAAACGAGGCCGAAGGATTAGACAGGCTGATGGAGCCTTCGCGTCGTGGAGTGAAGAGTAATACCTTATCACCGGGATATACACCCAGACTGCTTGCTGCTCCGATGGAAAAAATGGCACCGGGTTCAGGGTCTTCTTCCTCTTGGTTCCCGGATGATTCATAGGAGAAGGAATCGATAAGTTCGGGAAGCGTAGGAGCCGGGGCCAAAGAATCGGAGAGAAGGAGAGATTGCAATGCGGTGACAGAGGCATATTCCTGAATATTGACACCCTTTATGGAAACGGGCACTTCCCGACCGTTGGCAATAGCCAGAGCATTCTCCAGAATGGTTGGTGTGACGGTGGCTACTCCGGATATTTTCCTTAGTTCGGTGCTGATTGAGTCAGGATTGGCGATAGTCTTGCCATGAATAGGGGTAATCATCACGGTAGGGGAGAGCGTGTCAAGGCGGTCGGAGATCACGGCTTTAAAACCATTGAACACCGACAGTACGCATATGATGGCAGCTGTGGCAACAGCAATGCCGCATATCGACACTACGGAAATGGCCGTAACGGCGCTATGCGACTTCTTTGCTCGCAGATATCGCAGGGCAATCCCCGCGGTAAGAGGTATTTTCATAATCAAATCTGCCTGATGTAATCTGCATGCGCCCGAGGCGCATTTGCCATTAAAGGGGGATTAATCTTCTGTATGGCCGGCTTCGAGCAGACGGTCGATATTGTCGATATAATCAAGCGAATCATCGAGGTAGAACTGTAGGTCAGGACATTTACGCAGGGTCTGCTTCACGGCCTGAGCGAGTTCGTAGCGCACGGTTTTTGACTGACGCTGGATATTAAGCAGTATCTCCTGAGATTTCTCCGAAGGGAAAATGCTGAGGTATGCCTTAGCTATACTGAGATCCGGAGAAATTCGTACGGCGCTTACCGAAACCAGAACATTGCCCATGGCTGCAGTCTGACGGCGGAAGATCTCACTTAATTCTTTCTGGATGAGTCGGGATATTTTCGCTTGTCTTTTTCCTTCCATAATATTTCTATAATTATATTTTTAAGTTAGAATGGTGATTGCCGGAAGAATTTCAGCAATCATTTCGTTCTATAGAAATAACGCAGGAGGAGGCTTAAAGTTTCCGGATCAGTGTCAAGCCGTCGCGGAGAGGAATAATCACCTTCTCCACCTCCGGATCATCAGCCACCAAGTCATTGAACCGGCAAATGGCACGTGTCTGAGGAGCCTGAATTTCGGGTGGCTCGGTGACATGTCCATCCCAGAGTGTATTGTCGGCGAGAATGTATCCTCCGGGCCGGAGCAATCGTTTGGCTATTTCGTAATAATGGGGATAGGCTCTTTTGTCGGCATCTATGAAAATCATATCTGCGGAAGCATCGGGCCAAGACTCCAAAATTTGGCCCGCATCTCCGATATGAAGTTTTATGCGACGGCCATGATCAACAGAATCAAACGACTCCCGGATAAAATCCTCGAGTTCGTCGTCAATTTCGAATGTATGAAGCGTGGCATCATTGTCAAGAGCCTCTGCGATGCACAGTGCCGAATATCCGGAGAATGTGCCTAACTCAATAGCTGTTCTGGGAGCGATCATGGATGTAAGCATCTTCAGGAGTCGCCCCTGGATATGGCCTGAGCACATGCGTCCGTTGATAAGGTGCAGGTTGGTGCGGCGATCTATCTTGCGGAGGTATTCCGGTTCAGAATCCGAATGATGACGTACATAAGCCTCGAGTTCATATTCCTTAGTAGTGTCGTTAGCCATATTGTGAGATTCAGGTATGATTTAATTCGATTACGCAACGTACTCCGAGAGTATAACTCGCCATACCGGCACCACATATCACAGCACTTGCCACTCCCCCGGTGACACTCCTGGATCGGAATTCCTCACGCCCATGAATATTGGAGATATGCACTTCCACCACTATCACACCATTCTTCACTGCATCGGCGATTGCATCGGCGATTGCATATGAATAATGGGCGTAAGCTCCGGGATTTATCACAATTCCCTCAGCCTCTTCGGGATAATGGTGTTTATTAAGAGTGGCTTGCTGGATGATGTCAATTATCCGGCCTTCAGAATTCGACTGATGGAAAGAGAAAGTATGGTCGGGAAAGGAGGCTTTGATTTTTGATGCCACATCATCGAGGGAGAACGAACCATAAATGTTTGCATCCCTACAACCGAGCATATTCAGGTTGGGACCGTTGATTATTCTGAAATTCATTAGGAGGGTTCGAATTTATACGATAGCGCAATTGCCGATCGGGGAATTACGGGATTGCAGATTGTGGAAAGATTTAGGAGATAAGGGGATGAAATGAAAAAGAGCAGTAGGTAACACAAGTGTTAACGCTACTGCTCTTCCTCTCTCCTCGGCGGTATGGACGGGACTCGAACCCGCGACCCCATGCGTGACAGGCATGTATTCTAACCAGCTGAACTACCACACCTTGCTGTGTACCAAATTCAATGGTCAATCGGAGGATATCGAGGAGCGACATCCGTTGTTCCCGATTGCGAATGCAAAGTTAGTTCAAAAAAATGATACTTCCAAATTTTTTGAAGAATTCTTGCGTAACTTTTCAGGTGCCTGAGTGGATGATTCTATGTGTGGGTTATTCTAAAGGATACCTGGGAATGGGCCACTAATGACATTAAAACCCCAACCCACAAAAAATGTTAACGCCAGGGCGGCATATGTTGTGGGATGGGGTCTAAATGGGGAAGACGTATTTGAAGGATAGATTTTTTTTGATATTATTATAATATTGATAATAAGTGTGTTATATGAATTAATGAAAGTGCGGACGAAAAAAGTTGTGGAAAAATTTGGTGGAATCAAATATTTGAGGTAATTTTGCACTCGCAAACGGGAACGAAGCCAATGCGAAAGCAACGGTGACAATCCGGAAGCAAATAAATTCGGGGTGTAGCTCAGCCCGGTTAGAGTACGCGTCTGGGGGGCGTGTGGTCGCAAGTTCGAATCTTGTCACCCCGACTGAGCATAAAGGCTGTCAATTTATTGACAGCCTTTATTGTTTGGTTATTATAACGCTTTCGAGTATCTCTTGAAGAGTGATTAAAAATGCGATTAAAAAACACGGATAGCAATTATCGCAATTGCTATCCGTGTTTTTTAATGGATATTGGATAGAGTGGTTCCTTAATATGATTCGGATTCGTTGGGGAAATCGCCGGATTTTACATCTTCGATGTACCGGCTCACAGCATTGCTCATCACATCAGCCACATCCGCGTAACGGCGAAGGAATCGCGGAGAGAAACCCTGATTAATACCTAACATATCATGCATCACGAGCACCTGACCGTCAACACCGCCACCTGCTCCGATGCCGATTACAGGAATTGAAACTTCTTTTGCCACTTTCTCAGCCAATGCAGCCGGAACTTTTTCAAGCACCATGCCGAAACAGCCGATCTCTTCGAGCATCTTTGCATCCTCGATGAGCTTTGCGGCCTCTGCTTCCTCGCGGGCACGGACTGCATATGTGCCAAACTTATTGATGCTCTGTGGAGTGAGTCCAAGATGGCCCATCACCGGGATTCCCGCGGAGAGGATTCGCTCGATGCTCTCACGGATTTCCGAGCCACCTTCCATTTTTACAGCCTCTGCATGGCTTTCCTTCATGATTCGGATGGCTGAAGCCAGGGCTTCCTTGGAATTTCCCTGATACGAGCCGAACGGAAGATCTACAATAACCAATGCACGGTTAACGCCTTTCATCACAGACTTGCCATGATATATCATCTGGTCGAGGGTGATAGGGAGAGTGGTCATATTTCCGGCCATCACATTAGAGGCGGAATCTCCCACCAGAATCACATCAATTCCAGCCTGATCCAGAATCTTTGCAGAAGAGTAATCATAGGCGGTGAGCATGGATATTTTCTCACCGCGGTGTTTCATTTCGCTGAGACGGCGGGTGGTGACCTTGCGTGAATTGTCAACAGTATTGGTAGACATAAATTTTCTAAGTTTTGGATTAATATTTCTCGGCTTCCGGTATTTGAAGCGGGTTGATTCCTCATTATTTTATAGGCCGAGGAAAATGATGCTCCGAAGAGCACAAGGGGCAAAACCCGGAGCAAAGTTAATAAAATTTGTGGAATCGGGTAAAAAATAGTAATTTTGTTATCTGATATTAACTGACATCAATGGGAACGATGCGTGGAATGCAATAATCATTCTGGCGTCATCTTCCCACGATTATACGAAAGCTATATGGATTTCTGGATACAGAACTACATAGCCTCGATCCTGTTCGCTTTGATAGCAGGGGCGTTGATACTTCCGAATATACTTCATATCGCCCATAAGAAGCATCTTTACGACACGGAAGAGGCGAGAAAGATTCACACTGGAGTTGTTCCACGCCTTGGGGGAGTATCATTTTTGCCTGCCATAGGGATTTCCTTATGTCTCATTATGGGACTCGAACTCAGAATAGGAGGGGATGAATTTGACATTGCATTTGAGAATATGCTCACACCATTGCTGTTTGCAGTGGCGGGGGTGATGCTTATCTATCTTGTCGGTGTGACCGATGATCTGATTTCTGTGGCCTATCGCACAAAATTCCTCTTTCAGATAATAGGAGGGTGTTTGTTTATCGGGTCAGGATATGAAGTCTATAATCTTTATGGATTCTGCGGGCTTGATGAGCTGTCGATGATGGCTTCGGCTTTCCTCACTGTTTTCTGGGCTATTTACGTGCTTAACGCCATCAATCTTATTGATGGAATCGACGGACTTGCCTGTGGACTGACAGTGATTGCCCTGCTATGGTATTCCTATGTCTTCTATGAGGCAGAGTCGTATATATGTCTGCTTATCTGCGGAGCTACTATCGGAGCACTGGTATCATTCTTTTATTTCAATTATTTTGGTCGGACTTCCACTCATACAAAGATATTCATGGGCGATACCGGGGCATTGTGCCTTGGATATATACTGGTTTTTCTGACAATTTCCATATTGAATCTTCCTGCGGGGAAAGAAGTGGTGTGTGGAAATCCGTTTATAGTTGGAATCGCGCCCTTGATTCTACCATGTTTTGATGTATTCAGAGTGTTTTTCCATCGCTTGAAAAAGCGTCGTCATCCTTTCCATAGCGATAGCACTCATATCCATCATAAACTGATTTATATGGGAATGAGTTTTCATCAGGTGTTATGGACATTATTAGCCGTTGATATTGTATTGATGGGAGTAAATCTGGCTCTTTGTCCCTTCTTTAATCCGACATGGATTATAGCGGGCGACATTGTGGTATGGATTGTCGGGAATATGCTGTTGACTGCGGCCATACATCGGAGAGAAAAGAGAATCGGAAAAATATTGTTCGATTGATAGGAAGTCGAATAGAGGTTTTCGACTCCGGAGATGGCAGGTAAAAATCCTATGGGATATAATTTTACCGTCAATAAGTAGTTTATAAAGAATAAGGAGATTATAAAAAGATAAGGGTTTGATATCTCTTACTGCTTGTCTGTCCTATAATCATCAACCGGGGATAAGCCAACCGAAAGGGGTGGCACTGTTCCATTGATACTTTACCGGGATTTTCCGGAATAACTAACAATATGAAGTTGAAGCTGAATACCATTGCAGGCGGCTTTATAGGCCTGCTCTCAATAGTGTTGATCGGATGTTCGACACCGAAGGATGTAACCTATTTCCAGGATACAGATACAAATACCATTATCCAGACCTCGCAAGCGCAGCCAATAAGGGTACGACCTGATGACAAGCTGTCGATTGTGGTCCAGGCGAAGGATCCGGCCGTGGCAGCTTTGTTCAATCTTCCGGTATATTCCACTCGTATTGCTAACAATACTCCCTATAATGGAACGAATTCCAAGCTCCTCAGTTATGGAGGACAGACAGCCGAGGGAATTGCGCTCTATACAGTAAATGATAAGGGAGATATTGATTTTCCGGTGTTGGGGACAATTCATATCGGAGGAATGACACGTTCGGAAGTGGCGGCCTTTATAAAGGGGGAGTTGGAGGGCCGTGAGCTCGTGAAGAATCCGACTGTATTGGTGGAATTCCTTAATGTCGGAGTCACTGTATTGGGAGAGGTAGAGGATCCCGGTCGCTATGATGTGAATAAAGATCATTTCACAGTGCTTGATGCGATCGGACTGGCCGGAGATCTACAGATCACTGGAGAACGCACGAATGTGAAGGTGCTCCGTACAGGGGATGGAAAGATTGAAACCTATAAGATTGATCTCACAGATGCCAGTCAGATGGCAAGCTCACCGGGTTTTTATCTTCAACAGGGTGATGTGGTGTATGTAGAGCCTAATAAGATGAAGAAGCGCTCCACAACCACTAATGGCAATAATGCTATGAATGCGTCGTTCTGGGTGACTGTCGGTTCGCTACTTACCTCGGTTGTCACCACACTGGCTGTGTTCATAAAGAAATAAGTTTGCCGGGTCTGTCAAAAGAACCGAAATCACAAAGAAATAACAAGGCACGGCCTTTCTATATATCTTTCAAGTCAATATGGAAGAAAATGTAATCGACCCTGCAGTTGGGGAAGAGAAGATGATATCGCTGAGGGAATTTCTGACTGAGTGTCTGCGAGGTTGGAAATGGTTTCTATTATCGATTTTTATCTTCTGCGCCATCGGAATGCTTTATGTGATGCGCCAGCAGCCGATTTATGCACTGAATATGGAAATACTTGTAAAGAATGAGGAGAATAATGCCTCAATCACAAGTATCTCGAATGCATTCAGTTCATTTGGTCTTGGAGGAGGCAGCACTAATGTCCGCAATGAGGTGATAGCCTTATCATCCCCGGCTTTGATGTATGAGGTTGTAGACCGTCTGGGTCTACAAATGAACTACGAAGAGGAAGGAATAATGCACAATCGAGTGCAATATGGCCCGAATCAGCCGTATGTAGTAACAATCGACGGACTGGAGATTGAGCAGAACGCCGGATTCAAGTTCAAACCTCTTGAAAATGGAAAGGCCCGATTATATGATTTTTATATCATAGATCAGGAAAAGGTGGAATTTGAAGAGGAAGTGATCAGTGATCTGAAGGGGAGTCCGGCGCGCACACCTATCGGTCGTGTCGTAATCAATCCCAATCCTGATTATAAAGCGCCGAAGCCATCCCGATTTGTCAAGCAGGAGAAGAAGATAAAACCGATTGTGGTGACACGTCTCGGGCGCCAGAGTGCCATGGAATTTTATGGTGGTCAGGTGGAGGTGGATCTCACTGATAAAGATGCTGATGTGATCAAACTCACCATTGGAGATCAGTCGCGCATACGCGGCCGGGATATCCTCAATACTATTGTGGATGTCTACAACGAGATCTGGATGGAGGATAAGAATAAGATTGCGCGTGCCACATCTGCCTTTATCGATGATCGACTGAAGGTGATTGAGCAGGAGCTTGGTGAAGTGGATAGCAATATTGCCGACTATCAGAGTCAGAACGCTATTCCTGACCTAAAAGCTGCCGCTGAGATGCACCTGCGTCAGCAGGGTGAGTTGGGAAGCAAGATCCTGGAAGTGAACAATCAGCTTTCGATGGCTCAGTATGTGAAGGATTACATCTCGAATCCAATCAATAATAGTAATGTATTGCCTGTCAATACAGGAATGGGAAGCGTACAACTGGAGACGCAGATTGCCAATTACAATACGTTGTTGATGAACCGTAATACGATTGTGGCAAATAGTTCTGAGCAGAATCCTCTGGCACTTGATTACGATGCTCAGCTACGCGGTATGCGGGAATCTATCCTGAAGGGTGTCAATACACAAGTAGCTGTGCTTCAGGCTGAAGTAAGAAATATGGAAAAGGCCCGCTCGGCTAATAATTCCCAACTTTCCACCACACCCATACAGGCTAAGCATCTTCTCACTGCCGGACGTCAGCAGACAGTGAAGGAATCCCTCTATCTGTATCTTCTCGAGCGACGTGAGGAAAATGAACTCAGTCAGGCCTTCACTGCTACCAATACCCGAATCATCACTCCTCCGGAAGGATCGAGAATGCCGGTGTCGCCTAAGAAGAATATGGTGCTGATGATGTGCTTTATGATCGGTTTCGCATTCCCGGCAATCTGGATCTATATTGCCACCATCTCAGATACTAAAGTGCGCTCCCGTAAGGACCTCGAAAATATGGCCACACCTTTTGCGGGAGAAATCCCCCAGATTGGAAAACGTAATAAGCAGGGTCTCTTCAAGCGTCTTAGCGCACAGAAAGGATTTAATAATTCTAAGAAATCCAAGCTTGAGACTGCCCTCATCACTGTGAAGCAGGGTAGTCGTGATGTGGCGAGTGAATCATTCCGAATCATACGCGGAAATATTGACTTTATGATGAGAAATCATGACGGCTCGAATGTGATAATGCTCACATCGTTCAATCCCGGAAGTGGTAAATCGTTCATCGGTGTCAATCTTGCAGCTTCATTTGCTCTGAAAGGTAAGAAGGTGCTTATCGTGGATACTGACCTCCGACATGGCTCGACATCACAGTTTATCAATATGCCGTCACGTGGACTGACCAATTATCTGAATGGTTCCACCGACGACTGGCGTCAGTATGTCAAGGAGTTAAAAGATCACCCCGGAGTAAGCATCCTTCCGATCGGTCATCGTCCTCCGAATCCATCCGAGCTTTTGGATAATGGCCGATTTGGCGATCTGATAAAGGAGGCTGCTACTGACTATGACTATGTATTCCTTGACTGTCCGCCTGTGGATATCGTGGTAGATACCCAGATTGTAGAGAAGTATGCCGACCGCACACTCTTTGTGATTCGTGCCGGTGTGCTCGACAAGAAAGCTGTGATTGAGGTGGATGATATCTACAAGTCGCAGCGATTCAAGCAGATGAGTGTGATTCTCAATGGCACCGACTCTCAACATAGTCGCCATTCCACATACGGCAGCTATGGATACTACGGATCGGAATAAGACATATGTTGTGATCCATGAGGAAAACTTATAAGATATAGAACATAGGCATCGGTCGCGGGGGAATTTTATCCCGCGACCGTCGCCATATCCCACATTTACCCTTACAGATAAAGATAATCCTATGTGGCCTTTCAGCAAACCCAATACAATTGAAAAATCCGGTCTTCTGAACGGATTCACCGACTGGCATTCACATATCCTTCCGGGAGTGGACGATGGTTTTCAATCTCCCGAGGCGTCTCTCGAACTCCTTAAAGCCTACGAGAATGCCGGAGTGCGGAAGATATGGTTCACACCGCATGTGATGGAGGACTATCCCAACACCACCGGCGGCTTACGCGAATGCTTTGAGGAATTCACTAAGCTTTACACTGGTCCGATTGAACTCCGCCTGGCGAGTGAGAATATGCTCGACAATCTTTTTGAAGAGCGTTTGCAGTCGCGCGATTTCCTTCCGATTGGCGATGAAGGGCGTCATCTGCTTGTGGAGACCAGTTACATAAATCCTCCATATGCAATGGACGATATGCTCGAGGGTCTCATGAAGGCCGGTTATACCCCGATCCTCGCTCATCCCGAACGATACAGATATATGGATATGGACGATTATACCCGTCTCAAGGAGATGGGAATTCTTTTCCAGATGAACTTTGTATCCCTCACAGGAGGCTATGGAGAGACGGCACGCAAGAAGTCGGAATGGTTGTTGAAAAATGGAATGATCGACCTTACGGGCAGTGATATCCATCGTATGCGCACTTTCGAGCATTTCAGTGAATTGCGTCCCAGAAAGAATGATCATCTTGAGATTCTCAAGGGAGTGGCTGCCAATCCGGTCATCGAGTAGACTTTCCCCAGTCTGATGGGATATTAGACAGATATGCGTGAAGGTGTGATACTCCGGCTTCATCTCCTGATAATAAAAGAAATAAGCTCCAATTACAATGGAATATAATCATAAAGAAATTGAAAAGCGCTGGCAACAGTATTGGCGCGATCATCAGACTTATAAAGTGACCGAGGATCCCTCGCGTCCCAAATTCTACGTTCTTGACATGTTTCCCTATCCCTCGGGAGCAGGACTTCATGTGGGACATCCGCTTGGCTATATAGCCAGTGACATCTATTCACGCTATAAACGTCAGCAGGGCTACAACGTGCTTCATCCGATGGGATATGATGCTTATGGTCTTCCGGCCGAGCAGTATGCCATTCAGACAGGTCAGCATCCGGAGAAAACCACAGAGGATAATATTGCCCGTTATCGTGCACAGCTCGATAATATCGGCTTTTCATTCGATTGGAGTCGTGAGATCCGTACATGCGACCCCGAGTTCTATCGCTGGACTCAGTGGGCCTTCATGCAGATGTTCAACTCATGGTATGACCGTAAGGAGGAGAAAGCTCGTCCGATTTCCGAATTGATAGCCAATTTCGAGAAGCACGGTTCTGAAGGAATTGATGCCGCCTGCGGAAAAGAGCTCACTTTCACGGCCGATCAATGGAATGCTATGAGCGAGAAGGAACAGCGCGAGTTGCTTATGAACTATCGTATCGCCTATCAGGGAGAGACGATGGTGAACTGGTGTCCCGAACTCGGAACTGTTCTGGCCAATGATGAGGTCAGCGAGGGAGTGAGTGTCCGTGGCGGGTATCCTGTGGAGCAGAAGCTGATGAATCAGTGGTGTCTGCGCGTATCGGCTTACGCACCCCGTCTGCTTGAAGGGCTCGACCGTATTGACTGGAGCGATTCCCTGAAAGAGACACAGCGTAACTGGATCGGCAGATCAGAGGGCGCTGAGATGCGTTTCCCGGTGGCAGGAAAGGATATCGAACTCGAAATCTTTACCACTCGTGCTGACACTATCTTCGGAGTCACCTTTATGGTGCTGGCCCCTGAATCTGCATATGTATCTCAGCTCACCACTCCTGAGCAGTCTGAGGCTGTGAAGGAATATCTGGAGGCTGTGAAACACAAGACGGAGCGCGAGCGACAGATTGATAAGAAGGTATCAGGAGTGTTCACCGGCAGCTATGCCGTCAATCCCCTCACCGGACAGGAAATCCCCATCTGGGTGAGCGATTATGTTCTCGCAGGTTATGGCACTGGTGCCATTATGGCTGTGCCGGCCCATGACTCCCGCGACTATGCCTTCGCACGCCATTTCGATCTCCCTATTGTGCCACTTATTGAAGGGGCCGATGTATCTGAAGAGAGCTTTGATGCCAAGGAGGGAAAGATGATTAACTCCTGCGGTCCGAAGCTCGATCTGAATGGTCTCGAAGTAAAGGATGCTATTGCCAGGACAAAGAAATTCATCGAGGAAGAGGGTCTTGGAAAAGTGAAGACCAATTATCGTCTTCGCGATGCCATATTCTCCCGTCAGCGTTATTGGGGCGAGCCCTTCCCGGTATACTATAAGGATGGGGAGGCCTATCTGATGGATGAGAGCCAGTTGCCCCTCCTCCTTCCCCCGGTATCGAGCTATCTTCCCACAGAAGATGGTCAGCCTCCTCTCGGACGCGCTGAAAACTGGACCACTCCCGAGGGATATCCCATTGAAGTATGCACAATGCCCGGCTTCGCCGGATCATCGGCATATTATCTCCGCTATATGGATCCGCGCAATAAGGAGGCGTTGGTAAGCAAAGAAGCTGATGAATACTGGCGTAATGTCGACCTTTATGTGGGAGGTACCGAACACGCCACAGGCCACTTGATTTATTCTCGTTTCTGGAATAAATTCCTTTACGACCTTGGAGTTGTGGTGGAGGATGAGCCTTTTAAGAAACTCGTGAATCAGGGTATGATCCAGGGCCGCACAAATTTTGTTTACCGTATCAAGAATACGAATACATTTGTCAGCAAGGGTCTCAAGGACCAGTATGATACAACTCCGATCCGTGTTGATGTCAATATCGTAAACAACGATATTCTTGATACCGACGCTTTCCGTGCATGGCGTCCTGATTATGCCAATGCTGAGTTTATTCTCGAAGATGGGAAGTATATATGCGGATATGCGGTGGAGAAGATGTCGAAATCGATGTTCAATGTGGTAAATCCTGATGATATCGTGAACCGTTATGGTGCCGACACACTCCGTCTCTATGAGATGTTCCTTGGTCCGATTGAACAGTCGAAACCTTGGGATACCAATGGTATCGATGGAGTGAACCGCTTCCTCAAGAAGCTTTGGGGCCTCTTCCATAAATCCATGGAGGCTCCTGAGACCGAACTCACCAAGGAAGAGAAAAAGACGCTGCATAAGCTGATAAAGAAGGTGACAGAGGATATTGAGAATTTCTCTTATAACACATCTGTGGCCGCCTTTATGATTGCCCTTAATGAACTCACAACGCAGAAATCGGCCAATCGTAAGGCTATGGAGATAATCACTCCGCTGTTGGCTCCATTCGCTCCTCATATGGCGGAAGAGTTCTGGCATATGTTGGGTCATGAGGGGAGTGTGGCAGATGCTGAGTGGCCGAAGTTCGATCCTGCCGCCTTGGTGGAGGATACCGTGAAATATCCTGTAAGTTTCAATGGCAAGATGCGCTTCATGGTGGAGGCTCCGGCAGATGCATCCAAAGAGGAGGTGGAGAAAATCGCGCTTTCCGATGCCGCAGCTGCTAAATGGCTTGATGGGAAGACTCCCCGTAAGGTGATTGTAGTTCCGGGAAAGATAGTAAATATCGTAATCTAATAAATTCCTTCAGGAATCAGATAAAATTGTATGGAGCGTGTCCGCCAAACCGGCTGGTGCGCTCCATACAATTTTATTAGAGGTAAAAGCGTTGATAGAAGTATGAAACGACTCGTTTTTGCCACAAATAATGCCCACAAGCTTGAGGAGGCCCGTAAAATATTGGGTGATCGGTTGGAAATCGTATCTCTTGAGGAAATCGGCTGTAACGATGATATTCCTGAGACCGCTCCCACACTGGAGGGAAATGCACTTATCAAAGCCCGTTGGATTCATGATCGTTATGGTCTCGATTGCTTTGCCGATGACACGGGGCTGATGGTAGATGCACTCAACGGGGCACCCGGTGTGATGAGTGCCCGCTATGCCGGACCGGCCCATGACTCTGCTGCAAATATGAAGAAGCTCCTTAGCGAAATGGAAGATAAGGAGGATCGGCGGGCTCATTTCTCCACGGCGGTGGCTCTCATTCTTGATGATCAGGAATATGTGTTCGAAGGACGCGTTGATGGAGTGATAAGTAGAACACCAGCCGGCACACAAGGATTCGGATATGATCCGGTGTTCATTCCAGATGAATCGGGGATATCCTTTGCAGAAATGGACGCAGATGCTAAGAATGCTATTTCCCATCGTGGCCGGGCAATGCAGAAACTGGCCGATTTCCTGAGCCGCTAAGTCTGTTTGCGAGGCATCGGGAATAGCCGGTGATTAGAATTACGAAAAAAGACCCTAAGGCTCCATCCAATAATAAAAAGACCCTTAATTTCATGAGACGATATTTCCTTATAATTTTCACCTTGCTTTGTCTGATGGTGTGTCTTACGGCCACGGCTGAGCATTGGAGATTGCATCCGACATATAATGGTGATGTTCATAAGATCATTGCCGGGAAGAAATATGTCTATGTCATTGCTGACAACCAGCCATATTGGCCGAATGTGGTGGAGAATGCCACACCTACGCGTTCCGTATTCAGGTATGAACCGGGGGAAAAGGAGGTGATATGGCTTAGTGCGGCCAATAAACTTACAGGTCATGCCATCACCGGAGCCCAATATAATCGGGATAGAGGCTATCTGCTTGTGTATTATCCTGATGGCAATATAGATCTGATTTTTGATTCCGGGGAGACAATGAATATTCCGGCTCTGAAGGTGGCGGACGCTACAATGAGCCGAAATATCAATTTTGTGAGTTTCGATCCGAAATCAAACCAGGTATATCTGGCCACAGATTTCGGTTACATAGTAATTGATGACAAGAAAGGTCAGGTGGTCACCTCCCGGCAGCTTGGAGAGAAGGTGAATGCTATCGCAGTGTTCGATAACCGGGTGTTCATCGCCCTTGATAAAGGATTGTTTTATAGCGATCCCAAATCGGCAAATCCCTATGAATTGCACCCGACTGAAATAGATTTTCCTTTGAATGGCCTTTATCCGAATAATTATCGAATGCTCTATACCTCGGGAGAAGGTTGGGATTGTGCGATAGGCCAGATATTGCAAGGAGATACTGAGAAGAATTATCCGCCTCATGAACATTTCAAATGGCAGGTATCGGATGTGGAGCAGAATAAGGAGGGATATACTTTCATTTCCAATTCCAATCTTTGGGTATTCGGCTTGAATGGTAAACTCACTAAAATCGATCGACCGGAGTCTGATCAGGGAATGGCTCTTAGTTCGTATGATCTTTCCAATTATTGGGTAAACCGTGGTTTTGATGGAGTGGTGCGTTCCACCACCACGCCATTGGCATCTGATTGGAAAGATACCGGAGAAACGTTTCTCCCGACCGGAGCACAATCGTTCAAATCCACATGGATGGCGTATAGTCCCAAATATGGAATGCTGGTGAGAAATCATGGAACCCAGCATTATTTCGAAACCTCGCGTCCCGGCACTCCCGATTATATCGCGGGCTATAAGGATCTGACATGGACGCCTTATTCTCTAAGTGTGCGTGCCCCGGAGAATGGTGCTCGTGTTTATCATCCAAATGGCCTGACCATTGATCCTAATTCGAGTGATGAGGTATGGTGTGGCTCGCGTGTTGATGGTCTGAGCCGCATCAACCTCACGGATGTGAGCCGTTGCATGAGGGTGACTCGCGTGGATGATCCTGAATTGGGGAAACCAGGTGTGGTGGGGTATACTGAGGTGCAAGTGAATTTCCCTACTGCCTCGAACTTCTCAGAAGTTGCTTTTGACAAGCAGAATAATTTGTGGACGGTCTTCTACGACTTCAATGGAAGTGATGCTAACCGCGGTATACAGTTGATCTGCTGGACTCCGGAGAAACGCCTTGCATCCACGGCAAAGAATTTTATTCCCTGGAAGAGCTGGAATCTGGAGAATACCCACGGCAGCGATCATACAGGTCTCAAGGCTCTGACCCATTCCTCCAACACCAATCTTCTGCTTCTCTATCAGCAGACTGTGAATCCTGAAATATTCCTTATCAATCATAAGGGTACGGGCGAAAATCCTGATGATGATGAGGTGGTGAAGATTTCCAATTCCTTCTCCGATCAGGATGGAAATACGGTTCCTTATAATTACATTCTCGTGATGAAGGAAGATCCTTCGACAGGGAATGTATGGGTTGGAACTGATATGGGAGTATTCTGGTTCAGCCCCTCCAAAGTGATGAAGGGGGATACAAGAGTGTATCGAGTGAAGGTGCCTCGTAATGACGGAACCAATCTTGCCGATTATCTTCTGGATGGTGCGGGCGTGAATGATATCGCTTATGATGGAAAAGGTCGTCGATGGTTTGCTCTTAACGGGGGAGGTCTGGTGTGCACTTCTCCCTCCGGGGATCAGATTCTCAAACAGATTTCCGCTGTGGATTCAGCTCTTCCGGATGATGTGGTATACGCACTCTGCTATAATCCCTCCACCGACTCTTTTATGATTTCCACTGATTCCGGCTTGGCGGAGATGTATCTTTCAGGGTCGGAAGACCAACCCGAGGGTTCGGAAGATCAGCTTAGAATATATCCCAACCCAGTTCGTCCCGACTTCTATGGCTTTGTCACAATCGAAGGACTCGAAGAGGGATCGCTTGTTAAGATTGCGGATTCAGCAGGAAATATCATCAAGGAATTGGATATCACAGGAGGGGATAGCGCTCAATGGGATGTGACCAATTATAATCATAAGCGTGTCCGTAGCGGGGTCTACTATGTTTGTGTATCCAATACGGCAGATGGAGTAAGCGATGCCAGAATGGGTAAGATCGTAGTGATCAACTAAAGCTCCGGGAACATATTATTAGAGTCTGGCCATAAAAGAATAGTAAAGATGACTAACGGAAAAATATACATAAAAGGGAAGTGGATACTTTCCATCGTGGCTCTGTCGGTATCGGCCTGGGTTTCGGGGGCTGAATGGAATCTACAGCCTGGACAGCTTCAGAAGCTGGTTGGCTCGCTCGAGGGGAAAGGAGATAAGGAGCTGATCTTAAGGGGAGAGGTGGCTGCTCATGATCTCACATCATTGAGAACACTTCCGAAGAGTGTTGAGCGACTTGATATGTCCGGTTTGTCGATCGTTGCTGATACAGTGGGTTCACAAGGGATGCCCTCCACGCGAATCTATAAATCCGGAGAGCTTCCGGCTTATATGGCATTTTCTACCGGCCTGAAGGAAGTGGCATTGCCTGAGTCGGTATCCGGAATCGGGGATATGGCTTTTGCGTATACTCCGCTTGAGAAAATTGATTGTAGGGGAGCGGCGTTCATAGGGGAGGGTGCTTTCCGAAACTGTGCCGCTCTTAAGGAGGCTGATATGAGTTCCACTTCCTTGACGGAAATTCCTGAGGGGCTTTTCGATGGGTGTGTGGCTTTACGCGTTATAGAGCTTCCGGAGGATATCAGCAAAATTGGCTCTTTTGCATTTCGTTCCACCGGTCTTGAGACTCTCACGCTTCCGAGAGTGGATGAGATAGGGGATTTCGCTTTTGCAAAGACTCCCCGATTGGCAGACATAGAGCTGTCGTTGCAGACACGTATAGGTGTTGGCGCTTTCTACGGAGCATCGGCCCTGACGGATATTAAAGGTGATTTGTTGGAGATTCCCGAGTTGCTGGCAGCCGGAACAGCATTGAACGCTGATTCCGTGTTGATGCGTGGGCCGGTGATAGGGTCAGGGGCGTTTACGGGTTCAGGGCTCCGCAAGGGCGTTCTGGCCGGAAATGTGGAATCTTTGGCAGATTATGCGCTTGCCGGATTGAAAAGCCTGCAGAGTCTGGATGTTACGGGTCTTGGAACTCGTATTCCGCAGGTATCGGAGGCTGCTTTTTCTGATACGGATATCTCGAAGGTGAGATTGTATGTGCTTGAAGGGTCTGCGGAGTCCTGGCAACAGGCCCCCGTCTGGCGAGACTTTATCATAGAAACCCGCGAATCCGGCATCTCTTCTCCGGAAGCTATTGCAACAGAGATTTCCATCAGCCGTGCCGGTGATGATATTTTGGTAGAGGCGGATGTTCCTCTGGAGTCTGTTGCTGCTTATGGTCTTGACGGCTCTCAAATAATATCTGCTACTCCGGGCACAAATTCATGGAGATTTTCCCTGCCGGAGGGGGATGGTATGATTGTGATAAAGGCTGTGGCCGGCGGCCGTGTTAAGGTAGTAAAACTGGTCTGAATATCTTGTCTGATCCTCTGTCCGATATAGTCTAATCCGATATATTATAATGGGAAAGAATAAATTAAAGAAATTTGCCGAGATGAAGGATTTCGGCTGTGTGCTGGAATATCCTCGTGAGGAATTGTTGCGGACCGGTTTTCCGCATAAGGGAAACTGGAATTCCGTATTTTTTAAGACCAGTCGGCCGATAACCCTGGAATTGGGTTGCGGAAAGGGGGAGTATACCGTAGGATTAGCTGCTGCGAATCCCGACCGTAACTATATCGGTATTGATATCAAGGGGGCCCGCATGTGGCATGGAGCCAAGGATGTGGAGGAGAAGGAGATGGATAATGCTGCTTTTCTGCGTGCGGAGATTGAGAACATATGTTCTTTTTTTGGACCGGGAGAGGTGGATGAACTGTGGATCACCTTCCCTGATCCTCAGATGCAGAAGGTGAGAAAGCGTCTTACCTCTACCCGTTTCCTGACTCTGTATCGGCAGTTGTTGCGTCCCGATGGTGTGGTGAATCTGAAGACTGATTCTCCTTTTCTTTATGAGTATACGCGTAGGTTGGTGGAATTGAATGGATTTGAAGTGTTGGAAAATACTGCCGACCTATATGGGGAAGGGAAAGCGGATCCTGTATCATCGATAAAGACCTACTATGAGCAGCAATGGCTGTCGCGAGGAAAAAAGATAAAGCTTCTGTCGTTCCGCCTTCCTGCAGAAGGAGAATTGAAGGAGCCACAGGCCGATGATATTCCAAAGGATGATTATCGATCCACCAAGGGCCGTCCGGAGCACCAAGGCTCCAAAGAATAACGGATTTCGGGCTATGGTGTACAGCTCTGAGCGTACACCGTAGCCCGAAATCGTATATTCTGCACCCTAAGCTACGACCCTACGTTAACAGATTTTATTGGATGGAGCCTACATAAGCAGAGAGCGGAACTGGAGGGCGATTACCACCATCCCCGTAAGGAGGATTAGCGCCATGCCGCAGCGGTCGAGGATGGAATACTCAGATTTACGCAAAGAATTGTCAGACTGCATAGTGATATAAATTTTAAGTAATAGATTGAAGTTGTGAGTTATGGGGAGAGAGAGGCCGATGTAATAGTGATGGGGGAGAGAGTTCGAAGTAATAGTGATAAGGAGAGAGGCTGAAGTAATAGTGATAAAGAAGTGATAGTGATATAAAATTTATAAGTTTAAGTATAGAATATTGCGGAAAGTAGCGAACTTCGCTACCGAAGATTCAGAGCTTCCACCGCGAGCGGAAACAGACTCAAACGGTGGTTCTTAAATCTGTTACAAAATTAGTTTGTACCCCTGCAATAAACTGGCACTAAATTGTTATGATATGTTAAATGAAAGAAGGCTTCCTGATAAGATCTCCACTCTTTTATCGACTCTTGGAGATGCCGATTCAGCTGCCGATGCGATGCTCCGCTGTCACAACCATAATGATGAGATAAGTAGGTATTTTCTCTCCGCCGTGTTTTCGGCTAATCTCAACAATCTTTTCACGGTCGAGTGACTTTATTAGCCGACCATATATCGGCTGTCCGAAGAAATTACTACTTTTGCTCAGGGTTATTATTAAGTTTGTGGTGAACCCAAAATAACCATAATCTACTCATAAGAATATTATTGCTGTCCGATAAAAATCAAATATATCCAATAATCATGGCTCGAACACTGATTTTACGGCGTTCGAGTCTGATTTTTATTTTACAAGCCCCCTCAGTCAAAAAGTGATGGTTGAGGAGGGGCTTCGGAAGCTTCTGAAAGGATGATTTCCCATTCCTTTTCGGGATTATTGAAAAGACTATAGAAGTCCACATAATACATCAAGGTAATTCTGACCATTGTCGCCAGTCCTGAGAAGCTCCATTGTCGTTTCAACCCTTTCTGCATGACCATCAGAAGTAGGTTTGCGATAAGGGTAACC
The DNA here is from genome assembly GCA_014800525.1 of Bacteroidales bacterium. Classification (GTDB taxonomy): domain Bacteria; phylum Bacteroidota; class Bacteroidia; order Bacteroidales; family Muribaculaceae; genus Lepagella. Next base: position 34,987 of record JAAVFV010000057.1, read on the forward strand.
CATATCTGGATCTTGATGGCGTTTGCACTTTCGTCATAAAAGTATTTCAAGGGGAAGTTCTGTTTCATCTGTTTGAAAAGCAGTTCAATCTCCCAACGCTGGCGGTAGATGGCTATAATCTCACTCGGATCTGCCTCCATATCGTTGGTAAGCAATGATACGAGCTTACGCTTTCTGGGATCGATGTAAGTGATTATACGGGATTTATGACGTATGATATCTCCG
>JAAVFV010000058.1 GCA_014800525.1 Bacteroidales bacterium
TAAGGCTTGGGCTGGGCTCAGGCCTTTTCTTCTTTGAGGGGCGCCCTTTTCTTTTTTTGAGGCTCGGGCCTTTTCTTTTTCTCTTCCCGGCTGCTGATGGCGCTGCTGCCTCAATCCCTTTCAGGGCTTGCACAGAACGAGCTCCGCGCCGACGGGGGAGCCGACAGAGTCGGGACGGAAACTGCTTCGCGCTGAGGGAAAGCTTTGGGCTGAGGGGGCTTTGGGCTGAGGGGGGCTTCGCGCTGAGGGAAAGCTTCGCGCTGAAGGAAAGGCTTCGCGCTGAAGGAAGAGCTTTGGGCTGACGGGGGCTTTGGGCCGCGGGGGCTTTGGGCTGACGGGGGCCTTTTTTATTTTGCTGGGTTTGGGTATGTGAAATTTTTTTATTTTCTTTGTCGGTTTAGGAGAGCGCGATTGCGCCTCCGGGATGAATCCAAGAAACTGAAACGAAATGTTACCATCCTTTTCAATGTCTTCTATTAATATTTTGCGGCGGAATGAGGGTGCGAAGTCTTCACTCCGATGGTTGGGTGTGATCTCCGGGTCTCTTCTCCTGCCGGCTTCTCTCTTTGCTTCTGGAATGGCTCAGGCGCTTTCCCCTCTTCCTCAAGGTTACCTGGAAAGAGCTCATCGTATGCTCGGCTCGGGGAATTATGATGGAGTGATCGATCAGCTGCGTCATCTGCAGACCCAAAATACAGATTTTTCAATTCTCGAGATTGTGGAGCCCAATGCGCGTCAGGCTTATGTGTATATGCTTGCGGAGGCGCTTTATGAGAAGGGGGATGAGAATTGCGTGGCTATGCTGCGCGATTTCGCCCGTACGTATCCCTCCTCACCGGAGGCTCTTCAGGCTCTTCTTTCCATCGGAGATTATTATTTCTTTAATCATGATTGGGAGACAGCCCTGGAGGAATATCAGGAGATAGATATGGACCGCCTGAATGCTTCAGATAATCTTCTCTATTCCTACCGCCAGGCATTATGTCGGCTGAAGCTCGGAGAGGGAGGACAGACACGGAGCGTGTTCCAGCGCCTCTCGAAATATCCGGAATATAAGGATGCGGCCACTTTCTATTTGGCCTATCTTGATTATGAAGCGGGAGAGCTGGATGCAGCCTATAAGGGCTTCTCAAAGGTGGATGCCGGACAGGAAGGGTTGGCAGCACCGTTCTATATGCTGCAAATAGATTATGCGCGTGGCAAGTATGAGCAGACGGCTCGAGATGGAAAATCTCTTCTGAGGGGGAAGGTGCCCGAGGAACTTGAGGGGGAGACTCTCAGGGCTGTAGGTATGGCTGAGTTCAAGCTTGGGGATTATGCTCAGGCTAAGGGTTATCTCGATAAGTATCTCGCAGCGGTGAATGGAGATGCCACGCCGGAAGCTATTTATGCCTTGGGTGTGATTGACTATGAGGATGGACAGTATGAAAAAGCTGCTTCACGATTCGGAGTAATTGCAGGAGAGGAATCAGCCATCGGTCAGAGTGCGCTCCTCTATGCGGGGCAATGCGATCTGAAGACCGGAAATGCGGATTCCGCCGCCATGGCTTTTGAGAAAGCCGCTCAGATGGATTATGATCCGAAGGTTACGGAGCGCGCCTTATATGACTATGCTGCCGCAGTGACACGCGGGGGAAAGATCCCTTTCTCCACATCCGCACCTTTATTGGAACGTTTCATCGCTATCTTCCCCAATTCGGAGCATGCCCCGGTGGTGGATGAATATCTGGCTGTGGCCTATTATAACGACCATGCCTATACCAAGGCCCTTGAGCGCATCAATTCCATAAAACGACCCTCGGCTAAGGTGTATGGCATAAAGCAGAAGATTCTTTATCAGCTGGGTGTGGAGCGTGTATCTAATGGCGCTCCGGCAGAAGGAGCGCAGTATCTGCGACAGGCAATAGCATTAGCGAAATATGACCGCTCGATTGCGGCTGAATCCGCACTATGGCTCGGAGATGCTCTATATAGTGCCGGCGACTATAAGGGAGCGGCCACACAGTATGCTTCAGCCATTAAAGAGCTTCCGGCTTCGGCCAATCGTTCGCTTGCCCTTTACGGGGCGGCTTACTGCGCCTATATGCAGTCTGACTGGAGCAAAGCCGTTTCGGAATTTGCCAAAGCCATCAATGCACAGCCCGCGCTTCCTGTTCCGTTGAAGGGTGATGCCGTGACACGTCGGGCAGATTGTCTCTACTATATCGGCGACCATGCCTCGGCCCGCAAGGGATATGCCGAGGCTATCTCAATGGGCGCGCCGGATTCCGATTATGCCACTTACCGCCATGCCGTGATGACAGGGCTTGCGCAGAATACCTCCGGAAAGCTTGCCGAGCTTTCAGCGCTTGAACAACGCTTCCCGGATTCCCGCTGGCTTGCTGATGCCATGCTTGAGAAGGCTATGACACTTCAGGGTCTCGGGCGTTCGGCTGATGCGGATAAATCTTTCAGGGAAGTGGCCTTGAAATTTCCCAATGCTCCTCAGGCACGGCAGGCTCTACTTAATGTGGCTCTCGAGAAAATGAAGAAGGGGGATGGGGTGCAGGCTGCCGAAGCGTATCGAGAGGTGATCGAGCGCTGGCCTTCGAGTGAGGAAGCTGCAATAGCAGTGGATGACCTTAAGAAATATTATGCATCCACGGGAGATCTGGCATCGTTTGCCGACTTCCTGCGGAGTGTGCCGGGAGCTCCGTCGATAAATGCCGATGAGATGGAACGCCTCGCCTTCGATGGAGCTGAGACTGCCTATGCAGAGAATATCAATGAGATTGCGTTGCTTCGGAAATATGTGGCTGACTATCCTGATGGCGCGCATCTCGCGCAGGCACTCTATGATATAGCAATGTCATTGCAGAGCCAGAAGAAATATGGAGAAGCCGAGGAGATTCTAAGCCAATTGCTGGCCCGTCGTCCTCATTCCACGCAAGCTCCCGAGGCCCTGATGATGAAGGCAGAGATTCTTGAGAAGAATCTTCCAGGGCGTACGGCAGATGCGTTGGTGGCATATCGTGAGCTGGAAAAAACGGGAGGAGCTGATTTTGCGGCAGATGCCGTGAGTGGCGTGATGCGTCTTACGAATGATCCGGCAGAACGGCTGGAATATTCGCGTAAGGTGCGCAATGCAGGTGGTCTCTCGGCGGAAAGCCTTGAAGAGGCGGCTCTCTATGAAGCTGAGGCATTGGCAGCTCTCGGACGAAAGGAAGAGGCTACGGCAGCATATGAAGCACTGGCCCAGAATCCTTCTACTCTCAGTGGTGCGCGCGCGGCTGTGGCGCTGGCCGAATATCATCTCAAGAATAAAAACTGGGAGGCAGCCCGAGTGGCAGCGGAACGCTTCACTGATGAGGGAACCCCTCACCAGTATTGGCTTGCCAAGGGCTATATCGCGCTGGCAGATGCTCTGCATGGTCAGGGGAACAATCGTCTGGCTACGGAATATCTCCGTTCGCTGCGTACCAACTATCCCGGTAAAGAGAAGGATATCGCCGATGCGATCAATAACCGCCTGAAATCCTGGAAATAATTCTCCATTAGTATTTAAGAGATGAATAAGAATAAACGAATCTTACGTTCCTCCGCTCCGGCCCTGATGTTGGCTCTGGGCGTGGCTCCGGCTGCGGCTCAGTTTGACCAGACGATTAATGTGGAGGGTAAATATACACCTCAGATCATCCGCCTCGACCGGATCAATACTTTTCCGCGCCAGGAGCGTTTCCCGCTTGAGACAGCACCGTTGCCGTATGATGCCGCAGGACTGGTGACACCGTTTTCTCCTACTCTATCTTCAATGCCTGCTACAGGCTGGCGTGCATCCCGCACTCCACTTGCCTCGCGTGGTTATGTGGATCTGGAGGCCGGATCATGGCTTGACGCCTCGCTCTCGGCCGGATACCGTTTCCTGGATATGGATGCTACGAAAGCCGGAATCCGTCTGCAACATAATTCCACATCGCTCTGGAAACCATGGGGAGTGCTCTACGATCCTGATTTCAAGCGTTTCCGCTATGATGAGGCCTTAGGGGCATGGATCACTCATAGTGTGGATGGTAAAGGCACCTTGGATGCCTCTCTGGATTATCATTTAGGATATTTCAATTATTATGGCTCCGAGGGAGTGAAGGGAATTCCTACGCAGACGCTTAATGATGTTTCGGCGCGGGTGGGCTGGACATCGCTTTCGAAACCGGATGATATCTCCTGGAATGCTTCGGCGGCCGTGCGCTATTACGGGATGCGTCGTTTCACCGCCGTATCATGGAATACGCCTCTGCCCTCGAATGATCCGTTGGTGGATCTCTACACCGGTACGCGGGAGACCCATGTGGCCTTAAATGGCGGTGTCCTGTTCCCGACGGCAGAGAAATCGGGTGTGGGAATTGATCTTTCGGCTAATGTATTGGCTTATGGAGGCGGCCGCTATCTTGGCGGAGATATTCCCTCCGGAGACTATCCGGCCGGAGATACGGACTATGAGGGTGAAGATATAGAGACTCTCTCCACAATGGGTTTGGTGTCGCTGACACCATATTACCGCTTATCCACAGGCAATCTGAATCTGCGTCTGGGGGCAGTGGTGGATATCACTGCGAATGCCGGTCCGAAGAACGACCGCTACGGAGCATTTCATTTAGCCCCTGATGTGCGGCTGGATTACAATGCCGGTCCGGTGGGACTCTATGTGAAGGCCGGAGGAGGCACTCGACTGCATACGTTGGCATCCACTGCCATGCTGGATTATTATGCATCGCCTTTGCTGACCAATACTTCTCCTACTCATACGCCCCTGGATGCCGCCTTAGGAGTTAGTTTCGGCCCATTCTCGGGATTCTCGGCAGGACTTGACATTGCCTTCCGCTGGACCCGCGGGGAATATCTTGACGGCTGGTATATGGCCGGTATGCGTAAGATGTGGATGGCTTCAGCAGATCCGGACCTATACCTGTTGGGAGGGATTGTTCAGGAATCTCGCCTGAATACTCATGGTTATAGTGTCGGTCTGCGTTTAGGATATGATGCAGGAAAGATTTTCAGTATCAAGGGGAATGTCAGCTATCAGCCCCAGAAGGATGAGAAGAGTTATTTCAATGGCCTCGACCGTCCGCGCTGGGTGGGCCATGTAGAAGCTGAGACCAATCCCTGGAACACACTGCACCTTGGCTTGGCTTATGATTATCGTGGAGTACGCAATATCCTCGGGACGGCATATGTCGACGGGGGCGCGGGCTATGGGCTTCCGGTGCTTATCTCGCATCATCTTCCGGATGTGACGAATCTATCCTTTAATGCCTCGTATGCGTTCAATTCCAGATTCAGTGTGCGTGTGGGGGCCGATAATCTCCTTAACCGTAAGATAGACTGGTTACCGGCTCAGCCCCTTCCGGGAGTGACCTTCACCGCAGGGCTCTCCTATATCTTCGATTGATTCACATACTTACCCCCAATAACGCGCATCCCGAAAATCGGATAACGGTTTTCGGGATGCTTGCTATTGGGGGAGATTCAGAAGCTCTACCGGGAATGGTCGGAGAGGATTACATCGGCAATTGGGAGAGAGGGGTCGAGCACTTTGACGTGTGGAGTTATGATGATATATTGCCGGCTGTCAGGGCCGGGGAAGAAGTCGTAACGGAAGCGCGTCGGGAGGTTGCGCCCATCGGTGGTGAGGACATGAATGCGGTTGAAGGTATAGACATCGGTTTCCCCATCCACAATAATCCATCCGTTATAGATCATGGCTTCTGGAGAGCGGGATGAACGAGGGGCCGTAGAAGGATTGAAACCGTGCATGGCTTCGGGAAGGATAACGGGTCGCTTGCCATAGACCATCTCCATGAAATTTTTCGGGACACGTTCGTGAAATTGTCTGACGCTGGTCTTGAATAGCGATAGGTCGGCTGCTGGATAGGAGAGGTTGTAATAGAACACACCGTCTTTAGAAGCCTTGAAACGGCTCATCACTTCCTTTATCTCGCGATTCAATCTAAACTGCGCAATATCTGCATATGCAAGATTTAACCATGCTCCGCCGCCGATGATGACGGCGAGGAGGTAACGGAGAATGGAGCCGGATCGGGATTGTGTCTCCGGCCATAGACTATTGAAGCAGATAGCCAGCCCAATGGCGCTGAAGAGAAGTAGGGGCGCGCCTGTTCGTGGCCCATTATAGAACTTAAGGAAAACCATTGAGGCTGCCATACAGAATCCGAGGATAATGATGAAAGCAGGCCGCCTGATAAGTGAGCGTCGCCGGCGCCGTGAGCACACGATTATAAGTATGAGCAGGATGAAGAGACCCCACATAAGGAGCGCGGGCCCTAATTGCATTATTGCTTCCTGATAGGTGAATTTAAAGATGAAATCCCCCTCTTGCTCTCCGCGCTGACGGAAAGTAGGGGAGAGGAAGGTAATGGCAGTGCCGGAGATCTCGCATAGGAGGCCGGCGATCTGACGTAAGGAGATATTCCGGATATACCAGAGGATGTATAAGCCCAGCCCGCATGCCAAGGGGGCTCCGAATCCTTCATGGAACCATCCGGCAATGAAGAGGAGTAGGCAGGAAGCGAAGACCTTAGACGGAGGGAGAGCGGGGAAACGGAGGAAGAGAAAGATGGCAGACAGACTTGCCGTAGCGGCCCATACGTAGTTGGAGCAGTAGGTGATTTGCGTAAGGTAATCATACCAGGGGAATACGAATACCACCACGGCCATAATTAGCCAGCTCACGGCAGCTCCGGGGCGCGAACCTGAGAGGCGGCATGAGATATAGAGCAGCCAGGCGATAACGCCTCCCGACAGAATCCCGAATACCCAACGGGGGAATAGGAAGAGGAAGAATGTGGCCACGAAATTGCCGAGACGCCCCGATTGGGATTCCCATAATTCGGGAATGCGGTCGCACATCAGAGGCCATAGTTGCGGGAGATTCTCGGAGCCGGATACCGGTTTGAGGAAAAACATATCATCTACAGCCGCAGGAGTGATACCGATCAGGATGGCGAACAGGATGGCAATTCCTATTGTGGCAATTAGATAAAGCTTTGAGGATATGGGGGTGGAATTCGGATGATTCATTTTGAAATTGGAAAAACCGACAGAGTCGGGACGGAAACGGCTTCGCGCTGACGGGGAAGCTTTTGCTGCTTCAACTCCCTTCGGGGCTTGCACAGAACAAGCTTCGCGCTGACGGGACATAAGAGGACGGGACATAAGAGGGAGAAGGGAAGAGGGTGGAGGGAGGAATTATGGGGATCATTTTACAAGTGTATTCATAAGTCGGGAGAAAGTAGAGTGGAGAGGAGCCAATGGGTCAGCGGAGAAGGATTTGTCGGTGGCATCCTCTTTGGAGCAGAGAGCGATTCCGGGATGAGAAGGGCCGGTCTGGAGCACGGCGCTCTTTGCGGCTGTGAGCCAGCGGTAGCGCTCCTCGATGGGAAGATCGCGGCCCGGGACATCCTTATGCTCGAAAAGACTCAATTGCTGACGTAGGGCCTCTATATCCACTTCAGGGTCGAAGATCCGGAGACGATCGGGATCGAGATGAATCTCACAATGAATCCACCGGCGCCGTTTGCACATCATAAGCAGACCGACATTTATAAACTCTCCCCGCTCCACATGGGGCATATAACGAATTACAGCATATTCGTAAAGATAATCATCAGGACTTGCCATATGGGGAAGGTTATTTTAATGAGAGACGATTGCGCTCCTCGATTGCGCGTTGGGTGAAGATAGATGAATTAGCGAGACGGCCGGTGAGAAAGCGTCGGTATGTTTCGCGACGCTCATCGGCGGAAATTTCCGAACCCTCTTCCTCAAGCCAGTCGTTAGGGATGAGATCCACAATTTTATTAAGTGTACGTGGAGTAATTGCCTGCCGCATGAGCTTATCAGCTTCCTCCAGTTTAGAGGCATATGGAAGGAGCGCATGAGTACGGATATAGGGGAATGGGTCGCGAAGGGCTTCCTCCACATCTCTCCAGGAATGATGGAAATAGAGGGAAGCGCCGTGATCGATTAGCCAGAGCTCACCGTTCCAGTTCATCATATTGGGGTTAAGGCGAGTGCGGTCGACATTGGTGAGGAAGGCATCGAGCCATACAATCTTTGAGGCAGTGAGGGGATCAATCTGATTCACGGCAGGATCAAATGTAGAGGCTCGATCAAGAAAATGCAGGCCGACATTCAGGCCCTCCGACTTACGGAGGAGTTCCTGGACCTCCTCATCCGGTTCGGTGATACCGAAGAGAGGGCTGAGATTGAGAAGCACGGTTTCCGGCACTTTAAATTTAAAAGCCTTGGCCACTAATCCTCCGACGAGTTCGGAAATAAGACTTTTGGCCCCATGTCCGGCGCCACGGAGCTTTACCACATATTTGAAGCCATCATCGGCCTCTCCGAGAGCCGGAAGAGAACCACCCTCTCGAAGAGGAGTGATATAGCGTGTTAGATTTTGAGTTCGTAATTCCATATTTCCATAAGTAAGTTCAGACAACTTCATTTAGAGCTCAGAGGCTTTCATCTTTTCCATTCATCTAAAAAACATGGAAGCTCAGGCATTCTTTTCTGCCAGAAAGCGAGGAACCGGTCGGCTACGACACGTACATCGTTATGGCGCTCAACGAGCTTGCGCGCCTTTAGCGACATCCGGATAAGGGGGGAGGGATCTATTATCAGGGCGCGGAGGCGTTCCTTGAGATCGGGGAGGAGGGGGGAGAGATGGAAAATTGGGAGATCGGTCTTAGCGGGGGAAAACTCGCGATCAACGAGATATTGCCAATATTCGGGTTCGGCACCGCTTCCGGCCACGGGGCCGAGCGCCATTGCCTGTAAAGCGTTAGTGGCCGGAGAATAGGAATAAAGCTGATCAAGAACAAGATGAGAATTTCTCAACTTCTCCAGATAGACATTCAGAGGGAGATTACGGGCCACTTCTACTATCAATTTGCCGGGCATTTCCGCTTCCAGTTCGCGAAGGATAGCAAGCATCCGGGCCGTTCCCTTCTCAACTGCCATCTCTTCCTTGATACCGATGAAAATTTTCAGCGGGCCTTCAATCTTTAGGGGTCGATATGGAAGAGAGGAGAGATCGATGGGAAGATTGGTGAAAAGCAGACGATTGCCGAGAATCGGACGAGCGGCCATATCATATTCTGGGAGCACGGACATGGCGCCATTAATACGATCATAGACATACTGATTCCAATCACGGTTCACCTCAGCCATCCAGCCATCTGCAAAGCCGGGGTCAACGCGATAGAACTCTGTAGGCTTATCTCCGACTCGGAACTCGGAAAACCGGAACATCCGGCCCTTCATACACTCGCGTACAAAGAAATAATCGTTGCCGGCGAGGGTGAGAAAGATGGAGTGGTTCTGAGCACCGAGCCGATTGAATATATAGCGTAGCTTTGCGGGTTTGAGAGAGAGGAAATTAGGATTTATCAGCTGCACAACATCATACCCCTTCAAACGCGGGAGCACAGCGAGGACGCGGGCCAGATAGACAAGGCCACCGATGGGTCCCGGACGTCGCGGAATGTATATGTCTGAATGGGTCTGCATGTAACCCCCGCGGTCGGAGAGGACCGTGACATCATGTCCGCGGCTCTTTAGCTCTTTTGCAAGGCAGGCATGAAGATTTGAATAATCTCCGATGAAAAGAATCTTCATAATTATATAGGCTCCATTATAAAATCTCCAGACTTATCCGGGGAAAAGAGTGTGATGGTCGCGATAATATCGCCACCAACCGTTGAGAGTGTGTCGCAGACAAAAGATGAGAGGGCGGCCTGTGGCCCGGGAAGAGCGCCATGCTTTCAGGAGCACTCTGGGCAACCAGGGCTTTGGTGCCAGACGGGGAATCAAAAGTCCTTGCGCCCTCAATATATCAGCATCTCCAAGGCGGCGGATGCCGGTGGAGGCTCCGAGATGAGTGATGATGGTAATGGGGAAGAAGCGTCCCCGGAGACCGGCTCTCATGGAATCATCGAGAAACAGCGAATCTTCACCGCATGGGTAGAGTGCCTTGACTCCAAAATTTTCATTAAACCTTATTCCGCTCCGGCGTACGGATTGGAGCCGGAATGCGAGTTCGAAGGTGGTGATATAGAAACCTTTGGGAGGATTATTTAATGGAAATTCGGAGGAGGGATATTGTTTTTCTGTGAGAGGGATAAAATCAGAGACCTTCCCCGGATCGGAGCGGCATACATCAGGCACTGTATTATACATGAATGCAGCAATGTCTAAGTCAGGGTGGAGGTCAAATGTACGGATTATACTTTCAATTCCCTTCGGAGAATATACCAGATCATCGTCGGCCAGGAGACATAGTTCGGCACCGGCCCGATCGAGGAGAAGATTACGGTTTACCGACAGGCCGACGGAAGTCGAGAATTCCACGAGAATATCGTCTCTGACTAATTGAGGGGGAATTTCAGGGAAATTCCCTTCCGGAAACTGAGAAGAGATCAGCCACCGGACTCCCGAAATCTTCGGAAGGCCGATGGCTGCAAGGCGTTCCAATCCCTCCGGTCCGTAAGAGGCAATGAGTACATCGAGTTTAGCGGAGTTCATGGAGTATGTATGAATTAGATAATCTGGAGGAGCCGGAGCTCATCGAGTATTTCGGTTCCGGAGAGGGCTCTACGCCGGGAGATAATATGTGCGAAATCATCAATGGCCGGTTTGAGCATAGGATTATTGAATATACGGCGCATCATGGAAGAAGTGCGGCCATAGATATTCTCTATCTCATCATCTTCGAGGGAGCAAGTTTCGCGGCCTTCGATTGCAATTTCATCGCGAATTTCATCAAGGATGTCTTTGGGGACATCCTGATGAAGGCGCACCATCGAACGGGCCATCACGTTGGAGAGCACCATAGCGGATGTGATATAGAAATTATGAAGGAGATTATTCCAATTAGTCTTCACCGATACAGCGGGAGAAGCGGGGAAATAATATTGATGAGAGAAAGTCACCATCGGGCCCTCCTCATCGAGGGAGATTCCGGCCACGCGGTCCATTGCGTCAAGGGCGGCAAGAGAGATAGCCATTCCGGCGAGGCCATAGGCCTTGTCGTCTTCATTCAGGTATGTGAGTGTAAGGTTTTGTGCCATAATAAAAGCTACTTATCAGCCAATAAAGTTATCCCAGGCCTGAAGCCTGTATAGATAAAACGCAGTAGGAATCGAAAGGGTTTTCAGACCCGAAAGAGGAGGCTAAGCGATTCCGAGGAGTTCGATGTCGAAGATGAGGGTGGAACCGCCCGGGATACCCGGCTGGTTTAGTTTGCCGTAGCCTTGTTCGGCGGGGATGTATACCTCCCAGCGGTCGCCTACGTGCATTTGCGTAAGGGCGATATTCCATCCGGGGATGAGGTCACGGAGACGGAAAGCGGGAGCCACACCGCCGCGGCTTGAATCGAACGTCTTTCCGTTGATGGTCTTTCCGACATAATGAACCGTTACCACGCTTCCGCGATTTGGGGAGGCTCCTCCTTTACCTTTTTTGATTACCTTATAATAGACACCCTTATCGAGAGGCATTACGCCATCTTCGCGGGCTTTTTCAGCAAGCCATTCGCGATTTTTCTTGATATATTCTTCTTTTGCCATTTTGTATTTGATTTAAATTAAGGGCCGACAGAGTCGGGACGGAAACTGCTTCGCGCTGGCGGGATATGCGCTGAGGGGCATCAGCTGCTTCAATCCCTTTCAGGGCTTGCACGGAACAAGCTTCGCGCTGGCGGGATATGCGCTGAGGTGCTTAGAGCAGCATGGAGAGGGAGGCACCGGAGGAGGAAACTTTCAGGGAGGCACGACTACCCAACACCAGGGGGAAATTCGTGTCGACATGACCTATGGGGGCATTCATCCATACGGGAAGGTTGCGGAGGTCATGATTATTGAGGAACGCTGAGATCATTTCCTCCATTCTGGTGAAATTTCGGTCGGAGGTATAATCGGTGAATTGTCCGATCACCATTCCTGCGATCGAGTCAAAGGCGCCGGTGAGGCGGAGATGGTATAGCATTCTCTCCACGGCGTAGATTTTCTCCGAGATGTCTTCGATCAATAGGATTGCTTTCTCTGGGCGGACATTCCGGATAGGATCGAAGGGAGTGGCAAAGAGGCCGTTGATTACGGCCAGATTGCCTCCTACGAGGCGTCCTTCTACATGCCCGGGCTGACTCAGGGAATCGGGGTGTGGGGAGGAGATGGTTAATTTTTTTTCACCGCGCAGGATATCCTCCAGCATTTGGGATGGAGCATCATCGGGATGTTCCGTGAGATGTTTGGCCATAGGTCCATGGATGGAGGCTATGCGATGATGGAGGAGAAGAGCATGTATAGCGGATATATCGGAGAAACCTATTAGCCATTTAGATATATTATCCGGTAGCTTTTCGGAAGCCTTCTCCAACAATCTGACAGCTCCATATCCTCCGCGGGCACAGAGGATGGCCTTTATGTCGGGATTGCTCCAGGCATTGAGCAAATCCTGCAGACGAGCTTCATCATCAGCAGCATATGAGCCATGAGCGGGGCCATCGGCATGTGGCATCCTTACGGGTTGCCAGCCCTTGGAGCGGATCCAGCGTTCGGCGCCGTCGATATATTCAGATTTTACGGGAGAAGAGGGGGAGATGATCGCTATGCGATCACCCGGGAGCAAGGGGGCGGGAATGAACATAGGCTTGATGAATTAACCGACAGGGTCGGGATGGGAACGGCTTCGCGCTCAGGGAGGGGCATTTGCTGCTTCAGCGGCCTCCGGCACGCTGCACAGAACGAGCTTCGCGCTTAGGGAGGGGCTGGAGGGAGGAGCTGGAGGGGGCGGATTAGAAGGCAGCTACCGGGATTCCGGCTTCACGGACGCGGGCGGCGATGACTTCGAGTTCCTCTTTGGGTACACGCTGCAGGCGTTCCTCGGGAGTGGAGCGGTCGAGACTATAGAGCATCACCTCCCGGGGACGGATTCTACGATAGGCCGCGATGAGGGCCTCGATCTCCTCGGGAGTGGTATTATCGATCTTCTTGCCGTTATGCTCGCCACGCAACAACATGGTCTGGATGATTCCGGTGCCTTCGAATTGGCGGAGACTCTCGATGAGGCGGTCGGTGGTGAATTCCGGAGAATTAGGCACATCGATAGCACGCATGGTGGGTTCGATGGCCGAGTCGAGTTTAAGGATATTATTATCCACTTGTTTCAGAGCCTCGGCTACTGCAGGATCGAAAATGCGTGTGGAGTTAGTCAATACCGATACCTGCGCCTTCGGATAATAGCGGTCGCGCAATTCGAGAGTATCCTCAATCACACCCGCAAACTGGGGATGAAGGGTGGGTTCGCCGTTTCCGGAGAATGTGATCACATCCAGAGGGTCTCCGGCCTCGCTCATTTCGCGAAGCTTCTCCTCAAGGAGGCGTTTCACTTCTTCGCGGGACGGAAGACCCGCCTTCCCGGGTCCTTGGGAATTATAACCGGCCTCACAATATATGCAGTCGAAAGAGCATATCTTACCATCAGCCGGGGATAGATTGACACCTAACGACACACCAAGTCGACGGCTATGGATGGGGCCGAAAATTGTGGAATGAAATAATATTGTCTGGTCTTTTGCCATGGTTCATTATGTTTTAACTGCCTTGTAATGCGGGCACAGCGTATATCTATGTTCGGATTAATTCAGAGTCGCCTTTAGATCACTGAGAGTCTGGAGGGCTTCGAGAGGGGTGAGGCGGTTTATGTCAATCTCAAGGAGCCGTTGCTTGAGCTGTTCCATCACCGGATCATCCATCTGGAAGAGCGACAGCTGATAGGCATCGGCCGGAGGGGTATCGGCAAGTCTGGAGCGTTTACCCTTATTCTTTTCCTCACCGGCTGATTCGAGACGGTGGAGCACCTGAGAGGCGCGTTTTACTATCGGGGCAGGAATACCGGCAAGCCGGGCCACCTGAATACCGAAACTATGCTCCGAGCCTCCGGGCAGGAGTTTTCGCATGAACACCACCTTACCGTTTGCCTCGCGAACCGATACATTGAAATTATGGATGCGGCTGAAAGATTTCTCCATCTCGTTGAGCTCATGATAGTGAGTGGCGAAGAGAGTTTTGGGACGTGAGTACCCATTTTCATGTATATTCTCCACGATGGCCCAGGCGATTGAGATTCCATCGTAGGTGGATGTGCCACGGCCTAACTCATCAAATAGAATAAGCGAACGGGGAGTCATATTGTTCAGAATGGCGGCTGCCTCATTCATCTCCACCATAAATGTGGACTCTCCGGAAGAGATATTATCGCTGGCGCCGACGCGTGTGAAAATCTTATCGGTCAGGCCTATGGAAGCGGCCGCTGCCGGGACGAAGCTTCCGGTCTGAGCAAGGAGAACGATCAATGCCGTCTGGCGTAGAAGGGCTGACTTACCACTCATATTAGGACCGGTGATCATCATGATCTGACACTTGTCGCTATCGAGCTCCACATTATTTGATATATATGGTTCGCCCGGTGGAAGGCGGCGTTCGATCACGGGATGGCGTCCCTCCGAGATGGAGATGCGCATGGAATCATTCACCTCCGGACGGACATAATCGTAGGCTACGGCCACTTCCGCCAATCCTGACAGACAATCGCACATCGCCACGGCGCGCGCACACTCCTGAATCTTCGAGATAGAATGAAGCGTGCCTTCCACAAGATCGGTGAAGATCTGTTGTTCGAGGGTGGTGATTTTTTCAGAGGCTGTGAGAATACGTTCCTCATAATCCTTGAGTTCGGGAGTGATGTATCGCTCGGCATTGACGAGAGTCTGGCGGCGTATCCAGGTTTCGGGCACCTTATCCTTATGAGTGTTACGGACCTCGATATAATATCCGAACACATTATTGAAAGCAATCTTCAGGGAGGAGATTCCTGTGGCTTCAGCCTCACGGAGCCGTATCTGTTCGAGACCCTCCTTACTGTTAGCCTGCAGATTGCGTAGGGAATCAAGTTCCTGGTTCACACCTCGGGCTATGGCACCTGGTTTTCCGGTGACAGCGGGTGCATCCTCATCAATAACGCGGATGATTGTGGAAGCAATCTGAGTGAGATCGGGGATACGGGTAGCCATATCCACAAGGGTAGGCTCGGCCGATTCGATGAGAGTCTGGCGTAGAATTTCGGCACACTCCAGGGATTTCCCGAGACGTAACAGATCACGGGGGCCGATTTTACGGGCACCGACCTTGCCGGCCAGACGTTCGATATCTGAGATTTCACGCAGAAGGGTTACGATACGGTCATTGAGGTCGGAATCTTTTACAAAAGCCTGCACACCATCCTGACGCCTGCGGATCTTGTCGAGGTCGAGGAGCGGGAAATTAAGCCAATGGAAGAGTTCGCGGGCGCCCATGGGAGTACGTGTGCGGTCGATTACTTCGAGGAGGGTCATTCCCTCGGGAGAAAGGGGGCGGATGAGTTCGAGGTTACGGACCGTAAATCGGTCGAGGTGCATGAATTCCCCCTGGTCGATACGGCTCAGGGATGTGATATGTGAGATGTCGGTATGGGAGGTGAGATCGAGATAATGGATAAGAGACCCGGCAGCAATCACTGCATCGTCCATGCCCTTGAGACCGAATCCGGCCAGAGAAGTGGTGTCGAAATGACGTAGCAGACGGCTTTCGGCAGCATCAAGGGTATAGACCCAGTCGTCGAGTTCGAAGATCGAACCGCGGTATGAGAGGTTTTTCTCGCAGAAATCTCTGGAGCCGTGCATACGGAGCAACTCCTTAGGCGCGATTTTAGTAAGGAGGCGGTCGATGGCCTGAGCATCTCCTTGGGCACACATGAACTCGCCTGTGGAGATATCGAGGAAAGCGACACCGATCGACCCTTTCGGGCCGATATGAATACCGCTGAGGAAATTATTCTCCCGGGCGGAGAGGGCATTATCGTTGAGGTTGACACCGGGCGTGACGAGTTCGGTGATGCCGCGCTTCACGAGTTTCTTTGTCAGTTTCGGATCTTCGAGCTGTTCGCATATTGCCACTCTCTTACCGGCTCTGACGAGTTTAGGGAGATAGGCGTCGAGGGCATGATGCGGAAACCCGGCAAGTTCCACACTGGCGGCTTTGCCGTTGGCGCGGCGCGTGAGGGTGATACCCAAGATCCGGGAAGCCTCTACGGCATCATCGGAGAAGGTTTCGTAAAAATCGCCCACGCGGAAAAGAAGGATGGCATCGGGATGTTTCTTCTTCATCTCGGCGTATTGGGTCATGAGTGGCGTTTCAGCATACTTAGCCATATGGAAATCTCTATCTATGATAAACTGACTCCGGTGGGAAGTCCGGAGTCAGGATTTTATAAATCAGTAAACATGGGGATTAATGAGGGAAAATCCGGAGCATCCAGACGGCGAGGCCGACATAGATGAGCAGACCGACCACATCGTTGGTGATCTGGATGAAGGGGCCTGTGGCGAGCGCGGGGTTCACTTTCAAGCGTTCGAGAGTGAGGGGCACCAGAGTACCGAAGACCGTAGCGAAGATCACTACGCAGAACAGTGAGCCCGAGACAGCAAACGACAGGGCAAGATCACCGGGTTGGGTGAGGAGGGTATATATCATCACCACAGCGGAGATCACAATGGCATTCAGGAGCGCTACTCTAAGGCCACGCCATATCTGGTTCCAGAAATGGTTTAGATCGAGACGACCGTTGGCCAGGCCTTGCACCACGATAGCCGAGGCCTGGACGCCGACGTTACCACCGGTACCACCGATCAGGGGAATAAAGAATGCGAGGGCAGTCACGGCCGCCAACTGTGCCTCGAATCCGGAAAGAATCACTGAATTCACCAAACCACCTATAATACCTATCAGGAGCCATGGAAGCCGCGCCTTTGTCTGAGCCCAGATGGAGTCGTCGGCATCGATGTCGGAGGAGATACCGGAAGCCAGCTGATAGTCTCGTTCGCTTTGCTCACGGACCTCATCCATCACGTCATCGACCGTGATCTGACCGACGAGTCGGCCGATGCTGTCGATTACAGGCATGGCTACAAGGTCGTATTTCTCCACCTCGATTGCAACCTCATCAATCGGCATATCAGCCTTTACTGCCACGGGATCGGTCTCCATCACATGTTTGATTTTAGAGACAGAGGGGTGGGTGATCATCTTCTTGAGGGGTAGCACACCTTTAAGGCGGTCGTCGTCGTCGACGACATAGATGTAATAAATGTCATCAAGTTCTTCGGCCTGGTGGCGCATCTCGCGGATACAATCGGGCATCGAGAGGTTTTCGTTGACCTTGATATACTCGGTGCCCATCAGACCGCCGGCAGTGTCCTTATCATACTGGAGGAGGTCGACGATATCACCGGCCTGCTCCATATCCTCGATATTCTGGATCACTTCCTCGCGATCTTCCTCATCGAGTTCCTGGATAAGGTCGACGGCATCATCGGTGTCGAGGAGATCGATGAAGTGGGAGATTTGTTCGGGATCCATGCCGGAGAGGAGTTTCTTGCGATCCTCCTCATCGAGTTCCATCAGGACATCGGCCTGTTGTTCGCGGTCGGCGATTAGATTGAACACCTTTTCGGCCTGTTTCAGGTCGAGGCTCTGGAACAATTCGGCGATATCGGCGGGGTGGAGCTCGGCGAGCTCGGCGCGAATAGCGTCATCATCGTGATTATCAATGAGCGCTTCGATGCGCTCAATATCCTGGTCGGTAAATTCCTTCACAGAATCTGGTATTTTTATAATTCAACATTAATATATCCGGCAAGCTCGGGGCTGGCTGACCGCTCGCTGAAGCTCGGGGCTGGCTGACCGCTCGCTGAAGCTCGGGGCTGGCCGGCCGCTCGCTGAAGCTCGGGACTGGCTGACCGCTCGCTGAAGCTCGGGGCTGGGACAAAAATTAGCCGACGGAGAGAGAGCTGGGAGAGCTGGGAGGAATGGGAGGAATGGGAGGAATGGGAGAGATGGGAGGGAGGGGATTAATAGCGGAAAGAGGAGCCACCAAGGAATTCACGCAGGAGAGAAGTGGAGGGAACCTGGTCGGCGGGCACTGATTTGAAATAATGAAGGAAGCGGAGCAGACGATAAGCCTGGGCATAGACCTCTTCATTATGGGGCACATCGCGCAGGAGAGGCTCGGCATAGTCCTTCATCACACCAATCTCAAAGATAAGGGAGGAATTGAATGTGGCATCGGCATTTTCCTGGAAAGGGAAAATCCATTTTTCCTCACCGCGACGCACACTGGGCCAACGGCGGATGGTCTCGGCTGCGGAGGTGTGCCGATATTTATGGTCACGCACGATACGGCGGAGCAGACGATTGTCGGAGGTCGAGATCCAGTTATGGTCGTCGATACGGAGTGTAGTCAGTGCGGAGACATATACCTTAAAGATGGCTTCAGGAGGAATACCTTGGGTGAGTTCGGGATTGAGGCCGTGGATACCTTCGATCAGGAGTACATCGGAAGGCTCGAGCCGCAGGGGACGCGGCCGCTCTATCCGGCTTCCAGTCTCGAAGCTATATGTCGGGAGATTTATTTCCTCTCCGGCGAGCAGACGAGTAAGATCAGACTTGAAGCGGACGAGATCAAGAGCGTGGAGATGTTCGTAATCATAATCACCATTCTCATCGAGGGGGGTCTTTTCACGATCGACAAAATAATCATCGAGCGAGATCATCTTCGGCACGATGCAATTGGTCATCAGCTGAATGGCGAGGCGTTTGCAGGAAGTGGTCTTTCCCGAAGAGGATGGTCCGGCAATCATCACGATTCCGGCGTGGCCCATGGCTCGGCGTTCAGCGATACGGTCGGCGATACGGCCGAGAAACTTATTATGCATGGCTTCGGCCACATTTATAAGGTCGGTGGTGGAACCGTTTACGATAGCGCGGTTAAGGTCGGCTACATCCGTGACCCGAATCACACGGTTGAAATCCAGATAATCGGCAAAAGCCTTGAAGAGCTTAGGCTGCATGAGGGGTGCGGCAGGTCGGGAAGGCATATCGGGGTCGGGGCCGAGAAGAAGAAAACCGTCGCCATGGGGAAGGATATCAAACTGAGTGATATATCCTGTGGAAGGGGCCAGAGGGCCATAATAGCTGTCGGACACATCATCGAGAGTATAGAATACGGTGTATAGATCGCCGATAGATTCCAGAAGGGCGGTCTTATCGTAGAGTCCCTCCTTACGGAAGATTTCTATAGCCTGAGGAGTAGGGAGTTCGTGGCGGATGAAAGGAATGTCACGGTCTGCGAGCGTACGGAGAGTGTCGAGGAGACGGGAACTGAAATCGGAATGGGGGGTAACCGGATTTCCCTCCTTATCGGAGATACGGAAGAAATATCCATTGGAGACGGAGAGTTCCATTTTCAGGCGTGCCTCGTGGAAGAGTGTTCTGACGGCACGGTATGTCATCATGCAGAGGGAGCGGATATAGACCTCTCTGCCGATAGAAGAAGATGGATATATGAACTCCACCTGTTTAGGGGAGAATAATTGGAAATCGAGAGCCTCGGTCTTATTATTAACGAGAGCGCATATAGGGCGAGACGAAGAATCACAGATCGGAATGGGGAGGGAATCAAGGAGCTGGAGGAGGGAAGTGCCACCCTCGACTGCAACATCCGTATTGGTATTTTTGCAGAATATGGATAGTTTTCGGGTCATGGCATAAAAATTAGAATAGAGGGAATAATCATCCTCCGGAACTAACCGGGAGAAGGAGAAAAGCAGAAGGAGGAGAAAAAAGGCCTTAACACGCAAAGATAACAAAAAATAGGAATAGGGGGATTGGGGAAAGGGGAAAATATGGAGAAAAAAAGAGAATGGGAAGAGAGAAAACGGGGAGCGGGGATAAAAAGCGGAGATAAAATCATAAATTTTTTGGAGGATACAAAAATAATGCTTACCTTTGCAATGCAAAGTGTCACAGGGCAGTTGCATTGTGGTCCATTCGTCTATCGGTTAGGACGAGAGATTTTCATTCTCTAAAGAGGAGTTCGACTCTCCTATGGACTACCATTAACAATAAAAGAAAAGAAATTTTTTTAGAAATGGCAAATCATAAATCGTCATTAAAAAGAATTCGCCAGGCGGAGAAAAGAAGACTTGAGAACCGTTACTGGGCAAAGACAGCACGTAATGCAGTACGTCGTATTCGCAAGATGACCGATAAGGCAGAAGCCACTGCAGCATTTGATAAGACAAGTGCCCTTCTTCAGCGTATCGGCCGTAAGAACATCATTTCGAAGAATAAAGCGTCTAACCTCGTAAGCGCACTTCAGAAGCACGTCAATAGTCTTTAAAAATATGCCCGCTGCGTGAATCCTGTAATGGTTTCGGCAGCAGGATAGTGTCGGTCCATTCGTCTATCGGTTAGGACGAGAGATTTTCATTCTCTAAAGAGGAGTTCGACTCTCCTATGGACTACTTCCCCAAATCCATCCTATCCCCGAGACCGGCTGTCATCCCCTGACTGTCGGTCTCAACTCTTTTTATTTACAACTATGTCTGACCTTCATCACCTCTTCAGCCGGCGTAACCGTACTGCCCGACCACGCCCGACCACGCTTCTTTCCATTCTTATGTGTATGATGCTGAGTCTTCCTGTGAGCGCAGCCTGGAACGACTCGATACGTTATCATGGCGAGATCGGAATAGATCTGGCCGGGGGTGAACACACTCCCTTCTGGATGATGAATAATGAGTATGGCTTGTCGTCAATCAAGAAAAACAACGGCTATCTGCGCCTCGGCGCTTTCCATGATATGGATACCACACGCCGCTTCACGTGGGGAGCCGGGGTGGATCTGGCTGTGGCGGCTCGATTCTCTTCCGTTTTTGTGGTGCAACAGCTATATGGAGAAGTGAAGTATCGCTGTCTTAATCTGATGGTGGGTCAGAAGGAAATGCCGGGATTCGTGTCGAATTCCGAATTGGGAAGCGGTAACTTGCTTTATTCCGGAAATGCGCGCCCGATTCCGCAGGTGAGAGCCGGAATCTTTGACTATGCTGATATTTGGTTCACCAATAAATGGGTCGGAATAAAGGGCTATATCGCATATGGCAAATTCACGGATAACCGCTGGCTGAAGAGTTGGGTAAATCCTGATTCAAAATATACACTTAATACTCTTTATCACTCAAAGGCATTATTCTTACGCGGAGGAAACCGAAAGAAATTCCCGCTGGAATTTGAGATTGGTCTGGAGATGTCCACTCAGTTTGGCGGCGATGTCTATAATTATCCGAAAAAGGGAGACATATTCAAGATGCCCCGTGGTTGGAAAAATTGGGTTAAGGCTCTGATTCCAATGAAGGGAGGCTCTGACACGGCTCCATCGGATCAGGCCAATGTGGAGGGAAATTTCCTTGGAAGCTGGAACTTCTCCCTGGGATGGATGCCGGCGGATAAGGACTGGAGCGTGCGACTCTATTATGAGCATTTCTTTGAGGATCATTCGATGCTCTGGATTCAATATCCATGGAAAGATGGACTGTATGCAGTGGAGGCTAAATTCCCGAAAAACCGCTGGGTCTCAGAAGCCGTCTATGAATTCCTCTATACGAAAGATCAGTCGGGGCCTGTCTATTGGGACCATACTCCGGAGATCAATGAGCAGGTGTCGGGGCGCGATAACTATTACAATAATTATTGCTACAACGGCTGGCAGTCGTGGGGAATGGGTATAGGCAATCCGCTGATTATTTCTCCTATCTATAATAATCATAGAATGGGATTCCTGTGTAATCGTGTAGTGGCTCATCATCTTGGATTGAAGGGAGAGCCCTCTGAGCAAGTGAATTATCGTCTTCTTCTTTCCCATACCAGAGGCTGGGGAACCCATGGATCTCCCTATAATGATGTCAAATCTAATTTCAGCATGCTTGCGGAGGTGAACTGGCAGCCGAAGCGTTTCAAAGGCTGGGAACTTGGAGCAGGTGTCGCAATGGATGCGGGGTCTCTGATCGGCAATAGCTATGGCCTTCAGCTGAAACTGAGCAAGACGGGATGGTTTCTGAAATAATGAGAGGTATTCAAATAAGACAGGGAATTATGAAATCAAGAATATTCAGATATATGGGTATAGTGGTTTTGGTAGCGGGGCTGATGGCATTGGCGGTATCGTGTCGTAAGAAATCACCGAATGGGAAATTGGATGGCATGTGGCGTATTATGACGGTGGAGAATAAATCCACGGGAGAAGTGGTTACGCCCGAAGGCCAATACTATTATTGTATGAATCTTCATGTGGTGCAACTTCAGGGGAATCCCGGAGCTGACGGAAATATGCAGTATTCCAAATCGGAGGGAGAGGTTACGATGGATTTTCCTTATGTCGGGAATACAATTAATTCGGCTTCGAATCCTTATAAGGTGTATGGTATCTGGAGTAGTCCGGTGACTTTTAAGGTGGTGACTCTTAACGGGAAGCGCCTTGTGCTGGAGTCGCCGGAGAGTGTAGTGACGATGAGGAGATTCTAAGTATGTTGCTGCCATGGATGATAGAGGGGGTGGCGGAGGCCGGATGCGATGAGGCGGGGCGCGGATGTCTGTGCGGGCCTGTGTCGTGTGCGGCCGTGATTCTTCCAGTGGATTTTGAATGCGAGGAGCTTAATGATTCCAAGCAGTTGACGGCGGAGCGTCGGGAGGCGTTGCGTCCGTTGATAGAGAGCAGGGCGTTAGCATGGGCTGTAGTGATGGTGGCGGCTGATGAGATTGATCGTATAAATATCCTTGAGGCCTCCATTACGGGTATGCATCGTGCGCTTGATGCGTTGAAGGTGCGCCCACAGCATATCATTGTGGATGGCAATAAATTCAAGGCTTATTCCGATCCTGAGTCGGGAATGGGTATAGCACACCATACGGTGGTGAAGGGGGATGGAAAATATATGTCGATCGCAGCAGCCTCGGTATTAGCCAAGACTCATAGGGACGAACTGATGAGACGATACGCAGCTCAATATCCGGGATATGGGTGGGAGCGGAATGCAGGTTATCCCACGAAGGAACATAAGGATGCCATCGGACGGTTAGGGCTGACGCCGCTTCATCGGCTCACATTCAAGGGCTGTAATGCATGAGATGCTTCAGCGGCCTTCGGCGCGCTGCACGGAAACGAGCTTCGCGCTGACGGGAGAACCGGCAGAGCCGTGACGGAAACGAGCTTCGCGCTGACGGGAGAACCGGCAGAGCCGTGACGGAAACGAGCTTCGCGCTGACGGGTGATTTTCTGCTTATGCACTGGAACGCGCAGCACCGGACGGGCTTCGCGCTGACAGGGCATTGGCGGACTCGCGTTGCCGGAGGGACCGGATTAGTGATCGCGGGAGATGATGAAATCGAATATTTCTTGGAAGGAGGTGCGAGCCTCGGAGTCAGGATATTGATTAAGAATTGCTTCGGCCTCAATCTGCATACATCTCATACGCTCATAGGCGTAATCAATTCCTCCTTCTGCAATAGCAAAAGCAATCAGAGAATCGATTTCATCTGTGGAGAGGTCTCCACGGATCAGAAGTTCACGCATTGGTGCGGCCTTCTCTTCGGAGGCATTGTTAAGAGCATAAAGGAGCGGGAGAGATACCTTCCCTTCGCGGAGATCATTTCCTGTGGGTTTCCCGATTGCAGGATTAGCAAAGTAATCGAAGATATCATCTTTGATCTGGAAGCAGAGTCCGAGGAGCTCGGCATATTTCACGAGAGGGAGGATTTTATCTTCGGGGGCGTTTACGGCCTCAGCCCCCATTCGGACACAGTTGATGAAAAGAGAGGCTGTTTTCTGCCGAATCATTGATATATACGAACCTTCATCGAGATGATGATTGCGGGCATTGCATATCTGGTCGATCTCGCCGAGAGAGAGTTCCTTTCCGAGAGCGGAGAGCGCGGAGATGATGGAGAGGTGGCCCGTGCGAATTCCGGCAGCGAGGGCATTAGATACGAAATAGTCGCCGACAAGGACGGCTATATGGTTACCCCACATACGGTTGATTGTGGGTTCGCCTCGGCGCAGGGATGTTTCATCCACTACATCATCATGGATCAGCGAAGCGTTATGGAGCATTTCGAGGGCAGCTCCGGCATGGAGCACATCATCATTCACCTCTCCGAACATCTTGGCACTCAGAATCACCATTAAAGGGCGAATCTGTTTACCTTTCTTCTGGAGATAGGCTGTGACGATGTTATTCATCATATCGTTTCCTGTGCGGAGGGTATCGATGATGATCCGGTTCATTGCCTGGAGTTCGGCATTAAGCCGTAGGCGTATTTTTTCCAACTGCTCCATAATAAAGACAAATTTACAAAAAATCTCCCATACATAGGACTCTGTGGGGTAAAATTTGTGGGGGATGGTCTGATGGAGGCCGACCGACAGAGTCGGGACGGAAACAGCTTCGCGCTTTTGGGGAACGGGGAACGGGGAATGGGGAACGGGGAATGGGGAATGGGGAATGGGAAGGCAGAAGAGTGAAGGAATAAATTTTTGGGCTGGGGGGTGTGTGATTAGGTGAATTTATATTAACTTTGGGAAAACAACCGAAAAATGGAATATAAACGCGTATTGCTCAAGCTTTCGGGGGAGTCTCTGGGAGCGGGTGGCACTGGAATAGATACGGCACGCCTCAATTCGTATGCGCGCCAGATTAAGGAGATGGTGGATGCCGGTGTAGAGATCGGGATCGTGATAGGCGGAGGGAATATTTTCCGCGGACTGACCGGAGCCGGCAAGGGATTCGATCGTGTGAAGGGGGATCAGATGGGTATGCTGGCCACTGTGATCAATTCGCTCGCTCTCAGTTCGGCACTTGAGGCTATCGGCCAGGCTGCCAAAGTGTTCACTGCAATCAATATGCATCCTATCGGGGAACATTATTCAAAATGGCGTGCCATAGAGGCAATGGAGGCAGGAAAGGTGGCAATCATCTCGGGAGGTACGGGGAATCCGTATTTCACCACCGATACCGGCTCGGCACTGCGTGCCATAGAGATTGAGGCTGATGTGATGCTTAAGGGCACTCGCGTTGATGGAGTCTATACGGCAGACCCGGAAAAGGATCCGACAGCTGTGAAATTCGATGAGATCACCTATGACGAGGTGTTGGCTCGCGGCTTGAAGGTGATGGACCTCACAGCCACGGCTCTGTGCAAGGAGAATCATATGCCCATCTATGTATTCAATATGGATGAGGAGGGAAATCTTGCCAAGATGCTTTCCGGCGATAATGTGGGAACGCTTGTCAAAGCCTGAGAATAATAACTCCTGGGATTCTTCGCGAAGCCTTAGGATAGAGAACATAGAAAAATTTAAGACAAAATATATGGAAGTAAAGGAATACCTCAGCAATGCTGAGGACGCAATGGAGATGGCTGTGGCCTATCTGGAGGATACACTTAGCCATATCCGTGCGGGAAAGGCATCCGCACGTCTGCTTGATGGCATTCGCGTGGATTATTATGGTTCGATGTCTCCTGTATCGAATGTGGCTAATATCAGTGTGCCCGATGCGCGGACTATCGCTATCATTCCGTGGGAGAAATCAATGTTTAAGGAGATTGAGAAGGCTATCATCAATTCTGATCTCGGTATCACCCCGGAGAATAACGGAGAGGTTATCCGTATCTCTATCCCGCCGTTGACGGAAGATCGCCGTAAGCAGCTGGTGAAGCAGAGCAAGCAGGAGGCTGAGAATGCGAAGGTATCTGTTCGCAATGCACGTCGTGATGCCATTGATGGGCTGAAGAAGGAGATCAAGAACGGCCTGAGCGAGGATGTGGAGAAGGATGCAGAGGGTAGTGTTCAGAAGCTTCATGATAAATATATGAAGAAGATTGATGCTGCTTTCGCAGAGAAGGAGAAGGAAATCCTTACAGTCTGATCCGAAGATTTATCAAAATATACCGGGGGCCGCAACCATCATGGTTGCGGCCCCCGCTTATGTTAAGCGTATGTTATGCTAGTGAATCTTCAGGCTCTGGAGTCTGCTTGTATTGGAGGATTGCAGTGCGGAGTTCGGGAGTGACGGCGACGGTGCGGCCGGAGAGACGTACGAAGCAGTCGTCGATACCCTGCGGACGTTCCTTGGCAGGGGCTGCCAGAGAGACTATGGATTTCGGGAAGGGTCGGATCTGAATACGCATCACGGTCTTACCCTCTTCGTTCTCTTCAGGATCATAGGAGATGCAGGTGCGGGCGATATCGGTGTCGCTCGCACGTCCGGATGATTCCTTGAAAGCATAGTCGAGCATATGCTGGAGGTAGGTGCGGTATTGGTCGATTGTGGGTGCGTTGATAAAACCTCCCTCGTATAGCTCACGGATATCATCGTTAAGACCGACAGCATAACCATCGTCGCTGACACCGATGAGGAGTTCTCCACCAGCACGGGAATTCAGGAAGCCGCAGACGGCCTTTATGATCATCCACTTCTGGAGATCGGGATCGGCCACGGCAGTGGCGAAACGTCGGCGGTTGGCCGGGGGGAACACCACGGAGGTCTTGAATTCGAGCTTGATACTTTCCATACCATAGAATGTACGGTCGTCGAGAATCGAGACGTATTCATCGGCGATGCCCAGAGTTCGGGCAATCACCTGTTTGATGTTATTAAGCTCGATGATATCGATGATATCCACCAGATTGTTTGAAGCTGAGACGAGGGCGGCGACTTTATCGTGTACGGATTGGGATTCCTCCCGGTCGTCGGGGAGTGTTCGGCCGAAACCTTGCTTATGGCGGTATCCGCGTAGAGTGTTGATGATGTTTTCGCGGACGGCTATACCTTCAGCTCCTTCGAGAATTGGGTCATGGGTGAGTTCGGGCATTTCACGGTCTTGAGCAAACATCACCTGAGCGAAGAGAGCCCGACGGCGATGTTCCATATAGGCTTGTTCCACCTCCCGGCCGAGCATCTTGGCGAGCATAGCGACTATGGTGATATACCATAGACGCAGGCGGCATGAAGCCAGACCGGCATCTATGCGTCGGCTCAGAATACTGAGGAAAGCAAGACATTGTGTGGGGTCGGCATCACCTGAGGAGACTAACGGACTTCTTGTTTCTGTGCGTTGGCCGGATTCTATGGCAGCCTGCCGGTAGGCCGAAATCAGAAAGGCATCAGCATCCATCTGGGTGAAGGACTCGCTTTCGGGGAATACGCGGAAGTCGGTGGCGTATTCTGCATATACGTTGAAGTATTCGCCATCTTTACGCGGAGGACGGGAATAGAGGCGGAGTTCGATAGGGCGACCTGAGAGTATGGCGCCGGTGCGGCGTTTCCGGTCTTCTGGAGATAGGGCATCGAGTTTGCCATTGTCGACACCGACGCGTACACCTTCACTTGTGACCCATTCGGAACCCTTGCTGTAGTCGCCTGTGTATATTGCGCGCACGCGTTGGCCGGCATAGTCGGAGGCGTGGTTGCGGTAGAATGCTTCAAAGATAGGTCCGATTTCGAAGGCATATTCCGGATTATCGCTGATACGGACCGGGATATACTCGCCTTCCTGGAGAATCTGACCGAAAGCGTTCATAGTTGGACGCTTATCGGGAAGCTGGAGCCATACCTTACCTTGTATAGGGGCATAGTCGGGGTCGATGCTTTCGGCTTCGATCCGGAAACCGCGTATGGATATGATGCGCACCACAAGTTGGTCGCCGGGCTGATATTCATGCTGCACGGTCTGGACAATGGTTCCTTCGAGTTCATCCTGGGAGGCGAGAAGACGGTTGGTGATGTGATATACGCGGTCGAAGTCGCCGGGCTTTTCATATTCATCGTGTGCCACAATCACTTTTAGAAGACCTGCGAGCATAAACTGTTCGGCGCCCTGGAGTTCGGCATGTCCCTGGCGTGTGCATACACCGATTTCCATCACCCCTTCGGGAGGAATTGCCAATACCCCATGATTTTCCAGAAAGCGTGTGGGCAGTCCGGGAGGGGCACTGCGGAAGGTCATTCTGCAGAATTTCACTACAAATAGTCCGGGCTGGATTGTGGGATCGGCGATATCGTCCCAGTTGAAGCCACAGCGCAACATGTCAAGACCGCGGACACAACTCATCACAATGGAGAAGAACATGCGGTAATACTCCACCTCGACTTCCATACCTGACTTCATGATCAGATCAATAAGGGCGGTGATTGTGCGGTGAGGAGTGCGACCTGCCTTGTTGGAAGCTAATATTGTAGCTGCGAAGAGGCGAATGATAGAATCAAAGTCGTAATTCGTGGCCGGATTATCGGAGAAATCCGGACATGCATAGAAGGGAGTGGAAGAGATGCGTTCTGCAAAATCATCACAGAAACGGAGCATACAATCGAGCGTAGAGTCAAAATCGGGGTGTGTGTCTCCGGGAGTGTAATTGTACTGGCGCATATAGCCCAGAAGACTATCGAAATTATCGAAAATATAGTCTTTTCTTATCTGGAGCCAGAATTGGGGGCGGTTAGTTGCCATTTGTAGTGTGAGAGGTTAATCATTTATGGAAAACTTAGAGATATAAAGATACCCCCGGCATAAAAGGAAGGGGCACTGCAAAATTAAGGTATTTTCTTTAATCGGGAACTATTTCCGAGGAATAAATTTGGAGATTCGAGGATAAATTCTTTTCTTTGCAATTCCGCTTCCCAGGACTTCTGTCGGGTTGGAAACGGAATAAAAAACCATGAACTAACACTCAAAACAGATCAGACCCCCGGGTCTTAAAGAAATTAATCTGACATCGTAATGTTAACCGCAATCATTATCATTTTTGTGGTCGGGTATTTCCTGATCGCTCTTGAGCATCCACTGAAGGTAGACAAGACAGCTACGGCTTTGGTGCTGGGTATGGTGCTCTGGATTCTTTACGCCTTAGGGGCCCAGTATATCGTTCCGGTAGTGGCTGCCGATCATTTCCATCATTTTCTGGCTCAGAATCCTTCTCTGGCCAATGAGTCGCTCCAACATCAGGCTTTGGAATATGTGCTGAGCGTTGATGTGATCGAGCATCTGGGTGATATCACTCAGACATTGTTGTTCCTTATCGGAGCGATGACTATCGTGGAGCTGGTGGATGTCCATGGAGGATTCCGTGTGATTACGGACCGGATATCCACACGCGATAAGCGGAAGCTGCTATGGATTATTGCTTTCACCACATTCTTTATGTCGGCAATCCTGGATAACCTCACCACTACAATTGTGATGATTCTGCTCCTGCGAAAGCTTATCTCCGATAAGCAGGAGCGGTGGCTGTATGCCGGAGCTATCGTTATTGCTGCAAATACGGGTGGTGCGTGGAGTCCGATAGGAGATGTTACCACTATCATGCTCTGGGTGAAGGGAAATGTCACTGTGGTGAGTCTGATCAAGTATGTTCTCATTCCTTCACTTGCAGCGATGGTGATACCGATTGCTATAATTGCACGACGCCTGCATGGGGAACTTCAGTCGGAGCCACCGGTAGAGACCGAGAATCGGTTCATTTCTGCAGCGGAGCGTAATTCGATGTTCTACCTTGGTGTGGGAGGTCTGATTTTCGTACCGGTGTTCAAGAGTATCACTCATCTGCCTCCATTTATCGGTATTCTGTTAGTGCTTGGAGCACTGTGGATTTTTACAGAGATTTTCTATAATTCGAAGAAGATGCTCGATACCGCAAAGGAACTTCGTCTGCCGAAGGTGATTTCCCGTATTGATATGCCTTCGATTCTGTTCTTCCTTGGAATCTTGATGGCTGTGGCTGTGCTCGAGGCTACGGGTCTACTGGGTGATATGGCGCAGGTGCTTGATGAGAAGATTCATAATGTTTATGTGATCAATTCGATATTGGGTGTACTGTCATCGATTGTGGATAATGTTCCGTTGGTAGCCGGTGTGATGGGTATGTATCCGATAGCAGACCCGGCGGCTACGGGTTATGCGGCGAATTTCGTGGTGGACGGCACATTCTGGGAATTGTTGTCATACTGTGCCGGAGTTGGTGGTAGTATACTCATTATCGGCTCTGCAGCCGGTGTGATTGCTATGGGGCTGGAGAAGATAAGTTTCGGCTGGTATCTGAAGAATTTCTCGTGGCTGGCTTTCTTAGGCTATGCCGTGGGAGTGGGGATTTATATTGTAGAGAAGCTTATTTTCTGATGATTGGCTCTTCTTTGGAGAAGAGTTAGAAAAATTTTATAAAAATTATTGGCGCCTCCGGAACAAAAACCGGAGGCGTCGTGTTATAAGTATGTAAATCGTTTCATGATGTTAGGTTAGTTAGTTAAGTATTATGGAAAACACGCGAACGCGGCGAGTCGGGAGACCCGCCGCGTTCGCGTTATGTGCATGTTTTGGCATTTGCTGCTTCAACCCCTTTCAGGGCTTGCACAGGACGAGCTTCGCGCTGGCGGGGGAGCCGACAGAGTCGGGACGGAAACGGCTACGCGCTGCCCGGGGAGAGCCGACAGATTCGGGACGGAAACGGCTTCGCGCTGACCAGGGGAGGGCTGGCGGGCTAATTTTTTTGAAAATTTTTGGAGGATGGAGGAACAAAATCCGGAGGCGTCGTGTTATAAGTATGTAAATCGTTTCATGATGTTAGGTTAGTTAGTTAAGTATTA